>JBPCOO010000126.1:0-4421 GCA_051000155.1 Solirubrobacterales bacterium
CCGAGGTCGCCGGCGAGGCCACCGGAGACGGTCCGGTCGATGCGATCTTCGGCGCGATCCAGAGGGCGGTCGAGACCGAGTGCGAGCTACGCCGCTATGAGGTCGCCGCGGTGACCGAGGGGCGTGACGCCCTCGGCGAGGTGACGGTGATGCTCCGAGCCCACGGGCGGCTCGCCAGCGGCCAGGGGGTCTCCACCGACATCATCGAGGCCGGCGCCCGCGCCTACGTCCGCGCACTCTCGAACGCGCTCGAGGGTGCGGCGGTACGGGAGGCCGAGGCCGTTGCCGCCGAGGCCGATGCAGCGCCGTTCCCGCCCGGGCCCTAGCTGAGGACCGACACCGTCCCGTTCCCATCATTGGAGCCCCGATAGCCGACAGCGCTCCGTTCCCCAAGCCGCCGTCTCGGAGCGAGCCGTAGGCGAGCGGAGGGGCGGCGGGCGCTCACTCGCCGGGACGGGGCACCGACGCAGTTGCGACGAGCTCTCCCTCGGTATCGCTGACCAGCAAGTTGTCCTCACCGGCGGGGATCGAGAGATCCAAGACCGCGGTCACGTAGCGGTAGACGAGCGTCTCCGCCACCGGGATCGACCGGCGCAGCAGCCGCAGCTTGCGATCGGAGCGGATGAAGCGGATGAACTCGATTCGTCCCTGGCTCGGCCAGCCCTCCGGTAGATCACCGAGCGGCGTAGGCCGACGCAGCTGCGCATCCGCCGTCAGCTCATCAGGCGTCCGCTTACCGGTTGAGCGGTAGCGGTGGTTGGCGTTGTGGAAGGATTCGAAGGCGAGCGCGCGAGCGGCGATCTGGGTGCGATCGGCAAATCGCTCGGAGCGGAAGAAGCGCTTGTCGAAGGTGTCGTTGAACTGCTCGCAGACCCCGTTGCGCCATGGCTCGCCCTGGGGGATGAAGACCGGAGTGGCGCCCTGGTGCAGGGAGACCCTGACGATCTCGCCGAGACTGGCTGCGCCCAGCACGAACGGTTTGCCGTTGTCGAGCTGCAGCCGCCTTGGCACCCCGAGCCGATCCCAGGCCGCCAGAAGCGCAGTGGTAATCGAGTCCTCTTGCTGGTCGGGGGCGATCTCGATCGCCGCCGCGTGTGGGGCGATATCGACGCAGTTGAATGCGACGAAGGGCAATCCCCCATCGAGGTGACGGGGGCCGACGAGATCGGCCTGGTGGAGGTCCCCGACCGCCTCGGCCGGCGGCGCCGGATAGGGCAGGCCCTTGGATTTGGGCCGATTACCTCGGCGAGGACGGACCAGGCCTTCGCGCCGGAGGATCCGCTCGATTGTCCGCGTGCTGGGGCGATCGATGCCGAGCTTCTCAAGCTCCCAGGCGATCGCATCGGAGCCGATCTGGGCCCACGGGTTATCGGCGAGCCGGGTGCGGATGGCGATCACTTGGGCGGTGGAGTCCTCATCGGTGCGGTTTGAAGCTCGACCTGGTTTGCGGCCGCTCGCCCAGTCGGCCTCGCCACCGGCTTGGCGAGCCACCCACTTCGCCACCCAGCGACGGGTGCGGCCCATCGATGCCGCGATCCGCTCCGGCGACTCACCCGCCAACCTCCTCCTCACTGCCTCCACTCGCAGCTGCTCTTCGCTCCTTCGTCCCATCTTGGCTCCTTCTCGCTCGCTTGCTGATCGAGCGAGGGTCGGAGCTACGGCGGACGATCAGATGGGAACGGAACGCTGTCGGCTCAGGCGAGGCTGGGGGGAACGCGACGGTGTCGGCCTTAGGGGAACGGAACGCTGTCGGTTATCACCTAGGGTGCGGCACGAGCCGTCCTCCGACCCGTTTAGCGGACGATTGTATGTGATACCGTACAGGCGCATCCAGCTTCGATCCGCCGAGGAAGAGTCCCACGATGACAGCACAAGCCCCGCCGCTCGACCGCCAGGCGCCCTCGGGCGTCGATCCGCGTCGAGTTGGCACCAGGGTGAAGGCGCTACGGGAGGGAATGAGCCTCTCGCTCCGCGACCTCGCCGATCGCTGCGGGGTCAGCGCGGCGACGCTCTCGCAGGTGGAGCGTGGGGAGAGCAGCCCCACGCTCACGGTCGCGGCCCGAATCGCCAAGGGACTCGAGCTGAGCCTCTCCCAGTTGCTGCGCCTCGACGAGGACATCCACGTGGTGGTCGTCCGCTCCGGCACCGGTCGGATCCACGATCGTCGGGGCCATCTGGTCGAGGAGCTGACTCCGCCGCTCCCCGGACAGCGAGCCGACGTCTCCCTGCACCGCCTTGACCCCGGCACCTCGACCGGCCACCAAGCCGACCCTCCACGGCACGAGCCCGGCAGCCGCGAGACCCTGGTGGTGTTGGACGGGGAGGTCGAGCTGGTGGTCGACGGACGTCCCTACGCTCTGGGAGCAGGGGACTCCGCCACCTTCGACGCCGACCTCGACCACCACATCGAAAACCGGGCCACAGGCGAGGCCCGCCTGCTGGCGGTGGTCGCCGCCGGGCTCCGCCGGAGCTGAGCGGCCGCCGGAGCTGAGAGGCCTCCACCAACCGATGACGACAAGGAGCACGCACAGATGACCCCACAGACCATGTTCCAGAAGATCTGGGCTGCCCACGAGGTCGCCGACGGCCTCATCTACATCGACCTCCACCTGGTCCACGAGGTCACTTCCCCCCAGGCCTTCGACGGCCTCCGCCTGGCCGCTCGCAAGGTCCGCCGGCCGGACCGGACCGTCGCGACCGCCGACCACAACGTCCCCACCGACGGCACCCCGACCGCGCAGAAGATCCGCGACGAGCTCTCCCGCAAGCAGGTCGAGACGCTCGAGGCCAACTGCGCGGAGTTCGGCGTCCCGTTCTACTCGCTCGGCTCCGACCGCCGAGGGATCGTCCACGTGATCGGGCCGGAGCTGGGCCTGACCCAGCCGGGGATGACGATCGTCTGCGGCGATTCCCACACCTCCACCCACGGCGCCTTCGGCGCGCTTGCCTTCGGCATTGGCACCTCCGAGGTCGAGCACGTGCTCGCCACCCAGACCCTGCCGCAGAAGCGGCCGAAGACGATGCGGATCAACTACAGCGGCGAGCTGGGCGAGGGGGTCGGTCCCAAGGACCTGATCCTCGCCACCATCGGCCGCCTCGGCACCGCCGGGATGACCGGTTACTGCGTCGAGTACGCGGGTCCGCCGGTAGAGGCGCTGAGCATGGAGGGCCGGATGACGATCTGCAACATGACCATCGAAGGCGGCGGTCGGGCAGGGATGATCGCCCCGGACGAGACCACCTTCGACTACGTCCGCGGGCGCCCCGGGGCTCCCGCCGAGGTCGATGCGGCGATCGAGCGCTGGCGCGAGCTGCCCACCGACGAGGGGGCGAGCTTCGATCGTGAGGTCCAGATCGACGCCGGCGAGATCTCGCCGATGGTCACCTGGGGGACCACCCCGGGGCAGGTGACCGAGGTCGCCGCCACCGTTCCCGATCCGGAGCGGATGGACTCGCCCGCCGACCGCGAGGCGGCCGAGCGCGCGCTCACCTACATGGATCTACAGCCGGGAACTCCAATGATGGCGGTGCGGCTCGACCGGGTCTTCATCGGCTCCTGCACCAACTCGCGGATCGAGGATCTCCGGGCGGCCGCCGCGGTGGTCGAGGGGCGCAAGGCTGCCGAGACCCTGCGGGCGATGGTCGTGCCGGGTTCCGAGCAGGTTCGCGCCCAGGCCGAGGTGGAGGGCCTGCACGAGGTCTTCCGGGCAGCGGGGTTCGAATGGCGGGACTCGGGGTGTTCGATGTGCCTGGGAATGAACCCCGACACCCTGGCCGAGGGAGAGCGCTGCGCCTCGACCTCCAATCGCAACTTCGAGGGCCGCCAGGGCAAGGGTGGCCGCACCCACCTGGTCAGCCCGGAGATGGCCGCCGCGGCGGCGATCGAGGGCCACTTCGTCGATATCCGCGAGTGGTCGTGATCCTCACCGCGCGGTCGATCGAAACCGATGAAAGCTGAAAGCAAAGGAGCCATCCGATGAAGCCAATCGATGTGATCAACGGGAAGGTCTCGGTGCTCGACCGCTCCGACGTCGACACCGACCAGATCATCCCCAAGCAGTTCCTCAAGCGGGTCGAACGGACCGGCTTCGGCCAGTTCCTCTTCTACGACTGGCTCCGCGACGGCGAGATCGAGCTGGAACCCAACCCGATCCTGGTGACCGGACGCAACTTCGGTTCCGGTTCCTCCCGCGAGCACGCTCCCTGGGCGCTCCAGGACTTCGGCTTCGACGCGATCATCGCGCCTTCGTTCGCTGACATCTTCTATTCCAACTGCACCAAGAACGGCCTCTTGCCGGTCGTCCTGGACGAGGAGCACTGCCGGGCGATCGCGGCCTCGGGCGAGGCCCGGATCGACGTCAACGAGCTCACCGTCACCTACGCGGAGGGGGTGGTGCCGTTCGAGATCGAGGAGGAGATCC
>JBPCOO010000163.1:0-3129 GCA_051000155.1 Solirubrobacterales bacterium
CCTTGGAGAAGGCGTCGCGCAGCTCGGCCAGGGTGGGGGGGCGGAATGCATTGCGCCGCTCGGGACGGTTGATCGTGATCTTGGCGATCCCGTCGGCCTTCTCGTAGAGGATGTCCTCGTAATCGCCGGCGGACTCCCAGGTGATCGGCGCGTAGAGCTGCTCTTCGGGCGGCGCGCTTTTGTGTCGCTTTGGCATCGGTCCTTTCCTGCGTGTTCTCCGGGCGGGTGGCGTCCCCTTGGATCGGGGCGCGAGAATGGGCGGGCAACGATAGCCCGTGCCGCCGTGGCCGGGCGAGGAGGCCCCCAGAATCCCAGCTCCCGCGAACAGATGGCTCCAGGCAGCTGCCGAGCGCTCACCCGATCAGCTCGCCCTGCGCGACCACCACGGCGAGGAGCTCTCCTATCGCGAGCTACTGGACCGCGCGGAGGTGGTGGCCGCAACGATCGCCTCGGGGGCGAGGCGGAGCGGCGCTCACTGTCTGGTGGAGCTGGAGCCGGGAATCGACCACGCGGTGGCGCTGCATGGCGCGATCCTCGCGGGCGCCGTGGTCCAGTCTCTGCGGCCGCGGCTGCCGGTGGCGGAGCGCGAAGCGATGGTCGGAAGCTGGCCGGAGGTGGTGATCGACGACGACTGGCTCAGCTCCGCTCAAAAGCTGCCGTTCAGGGCCTTCCCCGTCGGCAAGCGAGACCTCGAGGAGCCGCTCACCCGGACGCTGACCAGCGGAACCAGCGGCAGGCCGCGTGCGGTCGTCCACACCGCCGCCAACCATTACTGGAGCGCGACCGCCTCGGCGCTCAACCTCGCTCGACGCGACGACGATCGCTGGCTCTGCTGCCTTCCGGTCGACCACATCGCCGGGCTCGCGATCCTACTGCGCTCGGTGATCTACAGGACGACCGCGCTCGTCCACCCGGGCTTCGAGGTTGAGCGGGTGGCCGCGGCGATCACCGATGAGGAGGCCACCGTGATCTCGCTGGTCCCGACCCAGCTCGGACGCTTGCTCGAGGCCGGCACCTCGCTCGAGCGCCTCCGGGCGATCCTCTGCGGCGGGGCGCCCGTTCCCGCGGCGATGCTCGCCCGGGCCCGGGATCGTGGGGCCAAGGTGATCCAGACCTACGGCACCACCGAGACCTGCTCGCAGATTTGCGCCCTCAGTCCGGAGGAGGCGACCAGCCGCCTCGGCGCGGCCGGGCGTCCGCTCGCTGGTAGCCGGATCGAGATAGCCGACGGCGAGATCCTCGCGTCGGGGCCGACGATCGCAGCCGACTCGATCGCCGCCGACGGCATGCTCCACACCGGCGATCGCGGGCGAGTCGACTCCGACGGCTGCCTCTGGGTCGAGGGTCGGATCGACGATCTGATCGTCTCCGGCGGCGAGAACGTGATGCCGGAGGAGGTCGAGGCAGCACTGCTCTCCCATCCGGCGGTGAGCGAGGCGGGGGTGGTCGGGCGCTCCGATCCCGAGTGGGGAAAGGCGGTGGTCGCGGTCGTGGTCGCGGCGGCGGGCGCCGTGCCCGCGGCCGCGGAGCTGATCGAGCACTGCCGCCGGTCGCTGGCTCCCTTCAAGGTGCCGAAGGCGATCGAGCTGGTCGCGGAGCTACCGCGAACCCGTTCAGGCAAATTGATCCGGAGGTCGCTGGTCACGGACGAGCCGGGGTCGGGGCGATCCAGCGTCGATCTGTAGATTGGCGCGCCTATGACTGACAGCGACTTCTCCACCGAAATGTTCTACGACGACGACGCCTCGCTCGATCCGCTCGAGGGTAAGACGGTCGCGATCCTGGGCTACGGCTCCCAGGGGCACGCCCACGCGCTCAACCTCAAGGACTCGGGGGTCGAGGTGATCGTCGGGCTCCGTCCCGATTCATCCTCAAGGGCCGACGCCGAATCGGAGGGGCTCGAGGTGGTCGATGTCGCTACCGCGGCCGACCGCGGCGACGTGGTCATGATCCTCTTGCCGGACGAGAAGCAGGCGGAGATCTGGGAGGCGGAGATTCGCGACGGGATCGCGCCGGGAAACCTGCTGATGTTCGCCCACGGGTTCGCAGTCCGCTTCGAGCAGATAGAGCCGCCCGAGGGGGTGGACGTCGGCATGGTCGCCCCCAAGGGCCCGGGCCACATGGTTCGGCGCCAGTTCGAGCAGGACAGCGGCGTGCCCTGCCTGATGGCGGTCCACGCCGATCTCTCCGGCAACGCCCGCGAGATGGTGCTCGCCTACGCCAAGGGCGTCGGCGGCACCCGCGCCGGGGTGATCGAGACCACCTTCTCCGATGAGTGCGAGACAGACCTCTTCGGTGAGCAGGCGGTCCTATGCGGCGGCGCGACCGAGCTGGTCCGGGCCGGATTCGAAACCCTGGTCGAGGCCGGCTACGATCCACGACTGGCCTACTTCGAGTGTCTCCACGAACTCAAGCTGATCGTTGACCTGATGTATGAGAACGGGATCCAGGGGATGCGGGACTCGATCTCCAACACGGCCGAGTACGGTGACATGACCCGCGGTCCGAAGGTGATCACCGACGAGACCCGCGAGGCGATGCGAAAGATCCTCACTGACATCCGCTCGGGCGACTTCGCCCGCGAGTGGATCGCCGAGAACAACGCCGGCACCGAGAACTTCGACCGGATGCGACAGGCGGGCAAGGACCATAAGATCGAGAAGGTCGGCGGGGAGCTCCGATCGATGATGGACTGGATCTCCTGAGCGGCGCGAGGAGGCACAGGGACGCGGATCTCTGCGTCACCCTTCGCTCACGGCCTGGCGGCCTATCGCTCAAGGTTCCTTGATCTCCACGCCCCTGAGCGCCCTCGCGCTCGCTCAGGGCGTCGAGGAGTTGTCTACTCCAATTTTCTCCCAACCGGGGAAGGTGTCGGGTTGGGCGCCGTCGCGGCCGACGTAGCCGTCGTGGCCGCCGGCGCAGAAGATGGTGCAGCCCTCCCCATCGGTGTTGGCGATCTGGCGGTGGGTTCCGGCGTCGACCCGAGCCATGTCGAACGGGTACAGCTTGTGCTCGGAGCCATCGCCGAAGCGGAGGGTGAGCTCACCTTCGAGGCAGAGGTAGAGCTCTTCCTGGGTCTCGTGGTAGTGAGGGTCGACCTCGTAGTCGGGCGGGAGCACGATCACGTTG
>JBPCOO010000212.1:0-22635 GCA_051000155.1 Solirubrobacterales bacterium
CGCGAACTCGACCAGCGAACTCATCCCGAAATCAAAGCCTTGCGGGGCTGGTCACGGAACCGCGCGGTTCAAGCGATACAGCACGCTCACTCGATCAACATCGGCCGACGTCGCCCCATAGACCTCCAACGGCTTCCGCTTTCCCGCCCGGGCAACGGCCCGGGCGAACACGATCTCATCGTCTCGCGGAGGATCCACCTCCGAGGGCGCCAGTAGACACTGCCTCGAGCGTTCGTCGACACCGAGCAGCCTCAGGCACGGCCCCTCCGATTCAGAGCCCTTCGATTCGAGCACCAGCCTCCTCCCGTCTTCGAGCCGGAACGTCGTCAGAGTCGTGAGGCGTGATGACTTCGCCGGTGATCGGTCCTCGGTGCGATCGCACCCTTTCGATTCTATTCCCCCCCGAGGTCCCAGCCGGGCCCGCGGCTACCCGCTCGCCAGGCCCGCCACCGCGTCGGCGATCGCCTCGGGCTGGTCTTCCTGGAGGAAGTGCTTGGCCGGCACCAGCGTCGGCTCGTGCTCCCCCAAGACGTCGCAGGCGATCCGGCAGTACTTCATCCCGAGGGCGGGATCGTCCTTGCCCCAGAGCACCTCGACCGGGTAGTCGCGACCGCGCAGCCCATCCCAGAGGAAATCCTGGTGTTCGCGGGTGAGCTGAAAGCCGCGCATGATCTTCAGGAACGCCTTGCCCCCGTCCTCGCGCTTGAGCAGCTCCTGGTAGGCGGCGATCTCCTCCGGCGGGGTCGCATCGCGGTCGCCGATCCCCTGCATGTAGAAGAGCTGGCTGAGCGCGAACTTGCTCATGGACGCCAGCCATAGCTCGCCGATCACCGGAATCGAGAACGGATGCATGCTCCAGGGTCGGTGGAAGGTGGCCACGTTCAGCGGAGTGTTGAGAACGGTCAGCGAGAGCACGCGGTCGGGGTTGCGCACCGCCCACTCACAGCCCACGGGTCCGCCGATGTCGTGGACGACGAGGTGGCAGCGGTCGATGTCGAGGGCGTCGATCGCCTCCCCGCTCCACGCCGCCAGCCCCGACCACGAGTAATCGAAGTCGCTCGGTCGGTCGGCGAGCCCCAGGCCCGGGAAATCGAAGGCGACGCCCCGGAGCCCGCGGGAGGCCAGCTCGGCGACCACCTTGCGGTAGAGGAACGAGCTGGTGGGGACGCCGTGGAAGCAGACGACCGGCTCACCCTCCCCCTCCTCACGTACGAAGCTCCCGACCCCCGCCGCGGAGAAGTAGCGGCCCGCCCGCTCGTGTCCGGCCACCACGCTCTCTACATTTCCCACCATCGGCTTTCGACGTTATCCAATCCGCTGGGGCGGTGCCGCCGCGCTGACGCTCGCGTTGGCCGTCGTCCTCGCTGTGGCCACCGGCGGCAGCGACGCGGACTTTCGCGCGTCCGCCAACGCGCGGCCCAACATCATCCTGATCACCACCGACGACCAGGCCTCGACCACCTTCACCCGGAAGATCATGCCGCGGACCTTCAGGCACCTGGTCGATCGCGGTGTTCGCTTCGAGCAGGCGATAGCCGCCCCTCCGCTCTGCTGTCCCTACCGGGCGGGCCTGATCAGCGGCCGCTACGACCACAACAACGGCGTCACCCGCAACCGGCCGGGTTATCCCGACCTCGAGGATCCCGAGCTGGTGCTGCCGCGCTTTCTCCAGGAGGCGGGCTACCGCACCGGGTTCGTCGGCAAGTACCTCAACGGCATCACGGCCGCCCTCGGCTCCGAGCCGGCGCCGGGTTGGGACCGCTGGTTCGCGCTCGACGAGCCGGCCTACTACGGCGCCGAGGTCTCCGACGAGGGCCAGATGCGCAGGCTACCGCGTGTCGCCGAAACCACGCCGACGCTCAACCGCATCGCCCGGCAGTTCGTCGACGAGGCGGCCGGACCGGACCCGTTCTTCCTTTGGCTCGCTCACTTCGCCCCCCATCCCGACCGCAAGGGCGACGGCGTCTGCTCAGGAGCCAGCTCAGCCAAGGCCGACCTCGCCGACTTCCGCGCCGTAGGCGACGAACGCATGCCACAGACGCCCGATCTGGTGGAGGTGGACCGCAGCGACAAGCCGGAACTGATCCGCGAGCGTGGACCATTGACCGCGCCCGAGCGGGAAGCGGAAGAGCAGGCCTGGCGGTGCGCGGCGGCGTCGCTGCGACCGGTCGATCGCGGGATCGACCTGCTGGTCGACCAGCTCGAGCGCTCCGGGGTCGCCGAGCGGACGATTATCGTCTTCGGCTCCGACAACGGCATGAACTACGGCCATCACGGGCTCGCCGGCAAGCTCGGAATCTACGAGCAGATGCTGCGCGTGCCGATGGTGATCCGACCGGTACAGGCGCGCTCTGCCCACCGCACCTCGGCGGTCAGCGAAGAGCTGGTCTCCCAGGTCGATCTGATGCCGACCCTGCTGGAGCTGGCCGGCGCCGATCCTTGCATCGGCGAGCGCTGCACGCGCATGGATGGGCGTAGCCTCGGGCCGCTGCTGCCCGGCGGGACGGAGAGCTGGCCCACCGATCGCGCGATCCCGATCCGGCTCGGCGATTGCCGCCTCAACGCGTTTCGGACTCCGACCCGGACCTTCGCTCGCTACCTCGACCCCGAGCCGAGCTGCCGGGAGGAGTCGATCGAGACCTACGATCTGCGCGAGGATCCGTTCCAACTCGAAAACGCGGCGCTCCGGGAGAGCGAGTTCACCGACGGCCTCCGAGAGCGCTTGTTCGAGCTTCAGCGTTGCACCGGGATCGCCGATCGCGACCCGCCGCCGCCGAAGGGTCGCTTCTACTGCGAGTAGCCGCCGTCGGGGTCGGTGTCGCGCGTGCCGAGCCGGGCTCGACCGGGCTCGCGAGGGGGATCGGAGGGATTCACGCCTCCAGCGCTGCTAACTTCACCCAAGTCAGTTCCTTTAACCGGGTCCAGCGAGGCCAGGAAGGGGCGCGTATGAGCGAGAGAGTCGTGCTGAGCCGCGAGGACCTACGCCGCACCCTGGTGCGCATGGCGCACGAAATCATCGAGAAGAATCCCGCGACCGAACCCCTCGCGGTGATCGGCATCCACACTCGGGGAGCGCTCCTTGCCGGACGCCTGCACACGCTACTGAGCGAATTGACCGACGCGGAGATCCCCCTCGGCGATCTCGACATCGCCTTCTACCGCGACGACCTCGAGCGCCGCGACCCCGACGATCTGCCCGTGGTCCACGCCTCCCACATAGATTTTCCGATCGACGGTCGGACCGTGATCATGGTCGACGACGTCCTCTACACCGGTCGGACCGCGCGGGCGGGCATCGACGCTCTGTTCGACTACGGTCGTCCCCGCCGGATCCAGCTCGCCGTGCTCGCCGACCGCGGCCATCGTGAGCTGCCGATCCGCCCCGACTACGTCGGCAAGAACATGCCGACCGCCCCGAACGAGCGGGTCAACGTGCTCCTGGAGGAGATCGACGGCGTCGATCGGATCGAGATCGGTCCGCCCGGGGTTGCCTCCCGTCCGCAGGAGGCGCTGTGAGGAACCTGCTCTCCATCGACGATCTCGACCGCGAGGGGATCGAGCGCATCTGTGAGCGAGCGGCGAGCTTCGCCTCATTCGACGAGCGCGAGATCAAGAAGGTGCCAACGCTCCGCGGTCGGACGGTCGTCTCCCTCTTCTACGAGTCCTCGACCCGCACCAGCTCCTCGTTCGAGCTGGCGGCCAAGCGCCTTTCCGCCGACGTGGTCTCGGTCAAGGCCAGGGGCTCCTCGGTCGACAAGGGCGAGTCGCTCAAGGACACGATCGCCACCCTTACCGCCTACGAGCCGGAGGCGATCGTGATCCGCTCGCCCGAGGCCGGCGCCGCCGCGATGGTCGCGCGCTGGACCGAGGCGGCGGTGATCAACGCCGGCGACGGCAAGCACGAGCACCCAACCCAGGCCCTGCTCGACGTCTACACCTTGTTGGATCGCCTCGACTCGCTCGAGGGCAAGCGAATCTGGATCGTCGGCGACGTCAGCCACAGTCGCGTCGCCCGCTCCTGCGCCAAGGCGTTCCGGGTGATGGGAGCGGAGGTCGCGGTGGCCGGGCCGCCGACACTGATCCCGCGCGGGTTCGGCGAGGCCTTCGACTGCGAGGTCCACCACAGCCTCGATGACCTCGGCTCCGCCGACGTCATCTACGCGCTGCGGATGCAGACCGAGCGCATGCCCGAGAGCTTCATCCCCTCGATTCGCGAGTACGCCAAGCAGTTTCAGGTGAACGCTCGCCGCCTCGGCTCCCGGCAGTTCGTGATGCATCCTGGCCCGGTCAATCGCGGGGTGGAGATGTCGGGCGAGGTGATCGACGGGCCGGCCTCGCTGATGCGCGAACAGGTCCACAACGGCCTTCTGGTGCGGATGGCGATCCTCTATGAGATCGTCGGTGAATCCGATCGCCCCCGGCCTTTGCGCCGCGTGCCCGACGGCGACCGCGATCCCTCCCCGATCGGTGAGCCCGCATGAGCGCAACCCGGATTGTTGAGCTCGACTGGCGCGGTGAGGGCGATCCCGAGGGCGAGCTGCTGATCCGCGGCGGCCGCGTGATCGACCCCGGCTCCGCCCTCGATGCCGAGCGCGACCTGCTCGTCCGCTCGGGGCGGATCGCCGAGATCGCCGAGGCGGGATCGATCGACGCGGGCGCCGAGACCGAGACGATCGACGCTTCCGGGCTCTGTGCGGTCCCGGCCTTCTTCGACCCTCACGTCCACCTGCGCACCCCCGGGCAGGAGTACAAGGAGGACATCGAGACCGGCACCCGCGCGGGCGCGGCCGGTGGCTACTGCGGCATCGTCGCGATGGCGAACACCTCGCCAGTGGTCTCCGAGCCCGGCGACATCCGCTCGCTTCGGGCCCGCGCCCGTAGCGATGCAGTGGTGCCCACGGGCTTCGTCGCCACCGTCACTCGGGGAATGGAAGGGCGCGAGCTGACCGAGATGGTTGGCCTGCGCGAGACGGGTGCCGTCGGATTCTCCGACGACGGGCTTCCGATCACCTCCGCCCGGGTGATGCGGCGTGCGCTCCAATACCAGGCGCTCTGCGGCGGGAACATCCTCCTGCACGAGGAGGACCCGGAGCTGAGCGGCGACGGGGTGATGGGGGAGGGTGCGGTCTCGGCCGAGCTGGGGCTGAGTGGCATCCCCGAGGTCTCCGAGGTAGCGATGATCGCTCGCGACGGTGCCCTCTGTCGCTACGAGGAGGCACGTGCCCACGTCCAGCACCTCTCGGCCCGTGCCTCGGTCGAGGCGGTCGAGGACGCCAAGCGCGGTGGCGCGCGCCTCACCGCTGAGGTCACCCCGCACCACCTCACGCTCACCGACGAGGCGGTCCGCAGCCTCGATTCCCGGTTCAAGATGAACCCACCGTTGCGGACCGAAGACGACCGGCAGGCGTTGATCGACGGACTCCGAAGTGGCGCGATCGACTGCATCGGCACCGACCACGCCCCCCACGCATCCCATGAGAAAGAGGTCCCCTACGAGCGGGCGCCGATGGGCGTCACCGGACTCGAGACGGCCTTCGCCGTCATCTACACCGACCTGGTACGGCCCGGGATACTCGAACTTGCTCTAGTGGTCGATCGGCTCGGCGCCGGCGCGGCCTTGTTCGATCTTCCCCAGCCGCGGATCCAGCCCGACGCCGAGGCCAACATCACGCTCTTGGACCTCGAGGCCGAGTGGGTCGCCGGGGCCGAGGGCTGGGAGTCCCGCTCGGAGAACTCCTGCTTCGCCGGGCGGCGGCTAAGGTCGCGGCCAATGCTGACGATCATCGGCGGAACAGTGGCCTACAGGCAGCGAGCCCTGCGCCTGGGGGCGGTGCGATGAGCGCCGGCGGGACCGCTCCGACCGTTGCGGCCAAGCTCGATCGGGAGCGCGCCGCCCTGGTCGTGGTCGATGTCCAAGAGGGGTTCCGAGCGGCGATCGACCGCTTCGACGAGGTGGTCGCGGCCACCGCGGCGCTGATCCGAGGGGCGGAGGCGATCGGGATTCCGATCGTGGTCACCGAGCAGTACCCGAAGGGCCTCGGGGCGACGGTCGAAGAGGTCTCCGAGCACCTGCCCGAGGGCGTCGAGCCGCTCACCAAGATCTGCTTCAGCGCCGTCGAGGCCGACGGTTTCGACCTGGACGGGCGCGATCAGGCCATCGTCTGCGGGATCGAGACCCACGTCTGCGTCAACCAGACCGTGCTGGATCTGCTTGGGGCGGGGACCGAGGTCCACCTGATCGCCGACGGGGTGGGCTCGCGCGATCCCCGAAATCGGGAGCTCGGCCTGGCAAAGCTCGAGCGCGCCGGCGCCTGGCGCAGCAGCGTCGAGACCGCCCTGTTCGAGCTGCTCCGCCGAGCCGGAAGCGACGAGTTCAAGACGGTGCAGAAGATCGTGCTGGACTACGCCCCGTGAGTGAGCGAAAGCCCGCATACATCCTCTTGGAGGACGGCGCCCGGCTCGAGGGTAAGCTCTGTGGGTCGGCGCCGGCCGACGGCGTCTGCGGCGAGGTCGTTTTCAACACCGCGATGAGTGGCTATCAGGAGGCGGTGACAGACCCCTCCTACGCCGGCCAGATCCTCACCTTCACCTATCCCTTGATCGGCAACTACGGGGTCTCCGAGGACGCGATGGAATCGGAGGCCGTCCACACCCGAGCGGTGATCATGCGCGACGCGCACAACGGGGAGGACGCCGCCACCTCCGAGGGTGGCTGGCTCGATTGGCTCGAGATGTGTGGGGTGCCCGCGATCAGCGGCGTCGACACCCGGGCGCTGGTCCGCCACATCCGCGAGCGGGGCTCGATGCGCGGCGGCATCTTCGCCGCCGAGCTGCCCGAATCGGAGGCGCGGGGACGGATCGAGGCCGAGCCGACGATGGCGGGCACTGATTTCGCCAGGCAGGTCTCACCGACCGAGCCGATCGAGATCGCCGGGGACGGCCCCCACGTAGTCGCGATCGACACCGGGATCAAGCTCTCGATCGTGAGCGAGTTCCGCCGCAGGGGCGCCCGCCTGACCCTGCTGCCCTGCGCCACCGAGGCCGAGGAGATCCTCTCCTACGATCCGGATCTGGTCTTCCTGGCGAATGGCCCCGGGGACCCGGCCGCCTGCGACTATGTGGTCGAGGCCGTCCGCGGCGTCATCGGCAAAAAGCCGCTGTTCGGCATCTGCCTCGGCCACCAACTGCTCTGCCGCGCGGTCGGCCTCGACACGTTCAAGCTCCCCTTCGGACACCGCGGCTCCAACCACCCGGTCAAGGACCTCGGCAGCGGCGTGATCGAGATCACCTCCCAAAATCACGGCTTCGCCGTCCAGGGCCCCGATGGGGCCGGGCGGATCGAGGCCGACGAGCCGGTCCGCTGGGAGACCGACTTCGGCGCCGCCGAGCTCTCCCACATCAACCTCTATGACCGCACGGTCGAGGGATTGCGCCTGCTCGAGGTCGAGGCCGGCACGGTCCAGTTCCACCCCGAGGCCGGCCCCGGACCCCACGACGCCCTCCACATGTTCGACGGCTTCGTCGAGATGGCGGCCTGAGCCAATGCCCCGCCGTGACGACATCCAGAAGATCATGCTGGTCGGCTCGGGTCCGATCGTGATCGGCCAGGCGGCCGAGTTCGACTACTCCGGCACCCAGGCCTGCAAGGTCCTGCGGGAGGAGGGCTACGAGGTGGTGCTGGTCAACTCCAACCCGGCGACGATCATGACCGACCCGGAGTTCGCCGACCGCACCTACATCGAGCCGCTGCTACCCGACGTGGTCGCCAAGGTCATCGAGCGGGAGCGACCCGACGCGCTGCTGCCGACCCTCGGTGGGCAGACCGCGCTCAACCTGGCCAAGGCGCTCCATGACGACGGCACCCTCGAGCGCTACGGGGTCG
Source organism: Solirubrobacterales bacterium (assembly GCA_051000155.1). Taxonomy (GTDB): domain Bacteria; phylum Actinomycetota; class Thermoleophilia; order Solirubrobacterales; family 70-9; genus CAXMST01. The sequence goes on from JBPCOO010000212.1 coordinate 7,883, forward strand.
AGTTGATCGGAGCTGACTACGACGCGATCCACCGGGCCGAGGACCGCGAGGCCTTCCGCCAGACGATGGATGACGCCGGGCTGCGTACTCCCCTGTCTTTGATCTGCGGCTCGGTCGCCGAGGCCGAGGAGGCGATCACCTCCGGCGAGATGAAGCTGCCCGCGATCGTCCGCCCGGCGTTCACGATGGGGGGACAGGGAGGCGGCGCCGGGCACACGATCGAGGAGCTGCTGGAGATCGTCGCCGAGGGGGTGGCGGCCTCCCCGATCGACCAGGTCTTGCTGGAGGAATCAGTGCTCGGCTGGGGGGAGTTCGAGCTCGAGGTGATGCGGGACAAAAACGACAACGTGGTCATCATCTGCTCGATCGAGAACGTCGATCCGATGGGCGTCCACACCGGTGACTCGGTCACCGTCGCCCCCGCCCAGACCCTCACCGACGACCTCTACCAGCAGCTCCGCGATCAGGCGATCCGGGTGATCAGGGCGGTCGGCGTGGAGACCGGCGGCTCCAACGTCCAGTTCGGGGTCAATCCCACCGACGGCGAGATCGTGATCATCGAGATGAACCCGAGGGTCTCCCGTTCCTCGGCGCTGGCCTCGAAGGCGACCGGCTTCCCGATCGCCAAGATCGCCGCCCGGTTGGCGGTCGGCTACGCCCTCGAGGAGATCCCGAACGACATCACCAGGGCCACCCCGGCCAGCTTCGAGCCGACGATCGACTACGTCGTCACCAAGATCCCCCGCTTCGCCTTCGAGAAGTTCCCCGGCGCCGACGGTCGGCTGACCACCCACATGAAGAGCGTCGGCGAGGCGATGTCGATGGGGAGGACCTTCCGCGAGTCCTTTGCCAAGGCGATGCGCTCGCGCGAGCTCGACACTCCCGCCGAGATCCCGACCGACACCGAGGAGCTGCTCGAGCGGTTGGAGACGCCTTCCACCGACCGCTATGACCTGATCGCCGCCGCCTTCGAGCGGGGGGTAGGGGTCGAGGAGGTCAACCGCCGGACCCGGGTCGATCCTTGGTTCCTGCGGGAGCTGGAGGCGCTCGCGACGGAGGGAGACGGCACCTCCGATCTGGTCCGCACCTACAAAGCGGTCGATACCTGCGCGGCCGAGTTCGAGGCGCTCACTCCGTACTACTACTCGGCGCACGAGCGTGCGCCCGCCGCCGACCCCTCCTCGACGGCCTCTGGAGCCATCACCCACTCGGAGGTTCGCCGCGGCGAGCGCCCGAGCGTGGTCATCCTGGGCTCGGGTCCCAACCGGATTGGCCAGGGAATCGAGTTCGACTACTGCTGCGTGCACGCGGCGATGACGGTGCGGGAGACCGACCGCGACGCGGTCATGATCAACTGCAACCCCGAAACGGTCTCGACCGACTACGACACCTCCGATCGCCTCTACTTCGAGCCGCTGACGATCGAAGACGTGCTCGCGGTGATCGAGGTCGAGCAGCCGGAGGGGGTGATCGTCCAGTTCGGTGGGCAGACGCCCCTGCGGCTCGCTCGGGAGCTCGAGGAGGCAGGGGTGAGGCTGCTGGGAACTCCGGTCGACGCGATCGATCTGGCCGAGGATCGCGGCCGCTTCGGCGCGCTCCTGCAGCGGCTGGAGATCGCCCATCCGCCGTATGGGACCGCGCTCAGCTCCGAGGAGGCGAAGGTGGTGGCCGAGCGGGTCGGCTACCCGCTGCTGGTCCGACCCTCCTACGTCCTCGGCGGCCGCGCGATGGAGATCTGCTACTCGCCCGACGCGCTTGAGAGCTACCTCCGAAAGCACGTCAAGGCGAGCCCCGAGCATCCGTTGCTTTTGGACCGCTTCCTCGAGGACGCGATCGAGGTCGACGTCGACGCGCTCGCCGACGGCAGCGAGTGCCGCCTGGCCGGGGTGATGCAGCACGTCGAGGAGGCCGGGGTCCACTCCGGCGATTCGGCCTGCGTGCTGCCGCCGATGAGCCTCGGTCAGTCGATGATGGATCGGATCACCGAGACGACCCGCAAGATCGCCACCGAGTTGGGCGTGATCGGCTTGCTCAACATCCAGTTCGCGATCACCGGCGACGAGCTTTACGTGATCGAGGCCAACCCGCGTGCCTCGCGGACAGTGCCGTTCGTGAGCAAGGCGATCGGCGCACCGCTGGCGAAGATTGCCTGCAAGCTGATGCTGGGCGAGGCGCTCGCCGACCAAGACCTGCCGGAGATGCCGAGCGGCCACGTCTCGGTCAAGGAGGCGGTGCTTCCCTTCAACCGCTTTCCCGGCGCCGACACCATGCTCGGACCCGAGATGAAGTCGACCGGCGGGGTGATGGGGATCGCCGCCGATTTTCCGACCGCGTTCGGCAAGGCGCAGGCGGCCGCAGGCGTCTCGCTGCCGACCGAGGGCACGGTCTTCATCACCGTCACCGACCGGGACAAGCCCGCCGCCACCCAGCTCGCCGCCCGCTTCCACGACCTCGGCTTCCGCGTGATCGCCACTGGCGGCACCGCTCAAGCCATCTCCCGGATGGGAGTGCCGGTGGAGGCGATCAACAAGGTCCAGGAGGGATCCCCCCACGTGGTCGACTACATCGAGCGCGGTGAGGTCGACATGGTTATCAACACGCCGACGGGCTCGGGTGCGCGGATCGACGGGCACCCGATCCGCAAGGCGGCGACCCGCAAGGGGATCCCGTGCGTGACAACGATGACGGGCGCCTCGGCCGCCGCGCGCTCGATCTTCGCCCACCTCAACACCGACGCGGAGGTCCGCTCGCTGCAGGAGCTGCATGCGGCGGGGGCGGGCGACCGCCCCTCCAGTTGAGCGCGCCGGCGAAGTCGCGGGGAGACGGCCACGAGGTGGTCGGGGCGAGGGCGGCCGCTCCGCTGGGTAGTCGGAGCTGCCAGGTCGTCGGCAACGTCGCAAGCGGTGGCTACCGGATCGTCTCCGCGCTCGATTCAACCGCGGTCGAACCGCGAGCGGGGCAGTTCTACATGCTTCGGACCGGCGAGGGCTGGGGGGGAGGTGGCGAGCGACCCTATCTCCCGCGGGCGTTCTCGGTCGCCCGTTGGGACCGCTCGAGGGACGGGGTCCGGCTGGACTTCCTGCTGGAGGCCGTGGGGCCGGGGACGGCGCGGCTCGCGGGTTTGGCCGAGGGCGACGGCTTGACGATCACCGGTCCGCTCGGCAACACCTTCTCGACCCCGCGGCAACTCAATCCGGACGCCGCGGGGGCGATCCTGGTCGGCGGCGGAATCGGGGCGGCGCCGCTCGCGGTGCTGCGGCGAGAGCTCAGCGGGCGCGGGGTCCCGGTCAGGACCTTGCTCGGCTTCCGCGACGAGGCCCACTCCGGCGGGCTTGATCTATTCGGCTGCACCGAGCTGCGCCTGGCGAGCGAGGACGGCCACGCCGGTCACACCGGCTACGTCACTGAGCTCCTGTCGAAGCTACTGACGGGAGATAGCTCCAAGACCGCGGCCGTCTATTCCTGCGGACCGCCGGGGATGCTGGAGGCGGTTCGGGCAATGTGCGCCGAGCGTGAGGTGCCCTGCGAGCTGGCGATGGAGTCGCCGATGGCCTGCGGTTACGGCGCTTGCTTCGGTTGCGCGGTCCCGGTCGTCGGCGGTGGCTACATCCGCCTCTGCGTCGATGGCCCGGTGGTGCGAGGCGATCGGGTGGAGACCGCGCTGGTCCGGGGGTCGGGCCATGGTTGACCTCTGCGGGATTGAGCTGGCTCACCCGATCGTCAATGGGTCGGGGACCTTTGATGCGATTGCGGCGCGGCGGGTCTTCGGCGATGAGCTATGGGAGCGGTTTCCCTTCAGCGCCTTCGTCTCGAAGACGATCACGCTCCGACCCCGACCCGGCAACCCGCCTCCGCGTCTGTGGGAGGAGGGCGCTGGGATGATCAACTCGATCGGGCTCCCAAACAAGGGCTTGGACGGTTTCATCGAGCACGACCTGCCGGAGCTGGGCGAGCTCCCGGTCCCCCTGATCGTCTCGGTGATGGGGACCAGCGCCGCCGAGTTCACCGAGTTGATCGACGGTCTGGCCGGGCGCCAGGAGGTCGCGGGCTTCGAGCTGAACGTCTCCTGCCCCAACGTCAGATCCGGCCTGATCGTTGGCGAGGAGCCAGCCGAGACCAGGGCTTTGCTGCAGGCGCTCCGACCGCTGACGCCGAAGCCGTTGATCGTCAAGCTCACGCCCAACGTTTCCGACCCCGTCCGCGTCGCGATCGCCGCCGAGCAATCGGGCGCTGACGGTCTCGCTCTGATCAACACGATCAAGGCGGCCGCGATCGACCCCGCCAGCGGCGAGCCCTGGCTGGGGGTGGGGAGCGGAGGCCTCTCGGGTCCCGCTGTGCGGACCGTTGCCCTCAAGCAGGTCCGCGACGTCGCCGCGGCCGTCGAGGTGCCGGTCGTTGGAATGGGCGGGGTCGAGCGGGGGGCCCATGCTCTGGACCTGCTGCGGGCCGGAGCGCGAGCGGTGGCGGTTGGCACCGCCAGCTTCCGCGACCCGCTTGCCGCCAGCCGCATTCGGGCGGAGCTGAGGCAGTGCGCTGCCGCAGCCTGAGCCGACTGGCTCACCAGCCAGCTTCAGGCGCCACCGGAAGCCGATCGAGGCTGGGAGCCCTAGACCTCGAGTAAAGGTCGAGGTGGATTCGGCCAAAACGGACTGAAATCGCTCCACGGCCAGGCCCACGGCTGTAGTATCCCCGCCGCTCCATGGCCCCCGATTCCGCGACCCAGACCACCGTTCCAGCCCGTTCGCGGGACCAGCGGATGCGAGCCCTGGAGATCGCCAACGAGATCCGGACTCAACGGGCCCAGTTGAAGAAGGATCTGAAGGCGGGCCGGCAGACGATCGATCAGCTCCTGCTGAATCCCCCGGGGTGGCTTGGCTCCGCCAAGGTCTTCGACATCATTCTCGCCGTCCCCAAGTACGGCCGGGTCAAGGTCAACCGGATTTTGAACCAGTGCCGGATCTCCCCGTCGAAGACCATCGGCGGACTCAGCGAGCGCCAGCGGAATGAGTTGGTGACGCTGCTTCGTAGCCGGTAGGCGCACGATGGCGTTCGGGGGCCGGCCGGTGAAGGCCCGCTGACCCCCGGCCGGGAAGACGGTTGGGTCGGCTCGCGCCAAAAAGGTGTCCGCCCCGGCCTCGAACGGGTCATCGGACCTTCCCCAGCCGGCCTACGACGTTCCTGCGCGAGCGATCCCGCCGAGCCGCTCGGCAGAATCCCTTGCGATGTCTCGCGTGTTCGTCATCACTGGGCCCTCGGGGGTCGGGAAGGGGACCCTGATGCGGGAGCTCTGCGAGCAGGTGCCCGAGGTTGAGCTCTCGATCTCGGCAACGACCAGGGATCCGCGGCGCGGGGAAGAGGATGGGACGGACTACCACTTCCTCAGTCGCGAGGAGTTCGACCGGCGGGTCGCCGAGAGCGAGTTTCTCGAGTGGGCCACCTACAGCGGCAATCGCTACGGAACCCTCCGAAGGGAGGTTGAGCGCCGAGTCGATCAGGGGGCTCCCGTGGTGTTGGAGATCGAGGTCCAGGGGGCACGGCAGGTGCGGGAGACGATGCCCGAGGCGGTCCGGATCTTCATCGAGCCACCTGATCCCGAGGTCTTGCGCGAACGACTCGAGGGTCGCGGAACCGACGGTACGGATGTGATCGAGCGTCGCCTCGAGGAGGCCCGCAAGGAGCTGCGCGCCGCCGACGAGTTCAGCCACCGCGTCACCAACGACGAGGTCGATCGCGCCGCCAACGAGCTGGCTGGGATCGTCCGCTCGGCGCTGGATTGAGGCCGCGCCGCGCCGCTGCTCTACAATCCCGTCAATGGTCAAACCACGTGTAGACAAGCTCCTGGCCCAGACCGACTCCCACTACGGGGCGGTCGTGATCGCATCCAAGCGGGCCCGGCAGCTCAACAGCTACTACCGGGCCCTCGGCGAAGGCACCTACGAGGAGCACACTCCGCCGATGGTCGAGGTCGAGTCGGGCAACTATCTGACGATCGCCCTCGAGGAGATCGCGGCTGGCAAGATCAACTCCGAGTACCGCCACTAGCGGGCGCGTACGGGTCCACTGGGCGGCACCCGGGCCGGGACGAGCTGACATGGCGAGGATCCTCCTCGGCGTCAGCGGCGGGATAGCCGCCTACAAGGCTGTCGAGCTGGTGCGACTGCTCGGCAAGGACGGCCATTCGGTTCGCGTGGTCATGAGCGCGACCGCCGAGCGCTTTGTTGGTCGTGCCACCTTCGAGGGGATCACCGGCGCGCCGGTCCTGGTGGGCGAGTTCGATGCCGACCCCTTGAAGGGTGCCTATCCGGGCGATCCCGAACCAGGACACTCGCCGATCTCCCACCTGGCGCTGGCCGAGCGCGCCGACGCGATCGTCGTCGCCCCGGCATCGGCCAACACCATCTCCAAGCTCGCCACAGGAATCTGCGATTCGATCCTGACCACGTCCTTTCTCGCCTCCCGGGCGCCGCGGATCGTGGCCCCGGCGATGAACGAGGCGATGTGGGAGGACGAGGCCACACGGGCGAACGTCGCCGTCCTGCGGGAGCGTGGCGCCACCGTGATCGAGCCGGAGGTCGGCACCCTCGCCTCGCGCGGGGAATGGGGCGCCGGGCGCCTGCCCGAGCCCGCGAAGTTGGTTCGCACCGTGGCCGAGGCCCTGCCGGGGGCTCCCGGTCCGCTGGACGGATGGCGGGTGCTGGTCACCGCCGGCGGAACCCGCGAGTCGATCGATCCGGTCCGCTTCATCGGCAATCGCTCCAGTGGTCGCATGGGCGTCGAGCTGGCTGCCGCGGCTGCCAGGCGGGGGGCTGATGTGACCATCGTTGCCGCCAACGTCGACCTTCCGACCCCCGACGATGTTGAGCGAATCGACGTCGAATCCTCGGCCGAGCTCGCTGAGGCGACCCGATCAAGCTTTGTCGGGACGGACCTGCTGTTGATGGCAGCCGCGGTCTCCGATTTCACCGTGGCCGAGCCCTCGACGGAGAAGATCGCCCGGAGCGCCGATGCCTCACGTGAGCTTCGCCTGGAGCCGACCGAGGACGTGCTTGCCGGCCTCGCGGCGGATCGTCGCTCCGGACAGCTCATCGTCGGCTTCGCCGCCGAGCACGGCGGCGACTACCTCGATCGCGCCCGGCGAAAGCTCGAGCGCAAGGGGGTCGACGCGATCTTGGTCAATGACGTTTCCGATTCGGCGATCGGCTTCGACTCGGAGCTCAACGAGCTGACGCTCGTCACCCAATCGGAAATGATCGAGCTTCCACGTGGAAGCAAGGTCGAGTTGGCCGAACGGATCCTCGACCGTCTGACACGCTTGCGGCCGTCGGGCACCGATCGTTTCTAGACTCGAAGCGGTGAGTGATCCCACCCCCGGAAACGATCCCGATTCGCGTGATTCGAGCTACGAGCTCTACCGCCGCGGGATGGATCTACTCGAGGAGGGCGACTTCGCCGCGGCGGCGGTGCCCCTCGGCAAGCTGGCCTCGATCGAGCCCTCGAAGACCTCGGTCCGCGAGGCACACGGAAGGGCGCTCTTCCGCTGCAGGCGCTACCGCGCGGCGGCGGAGGAGTTCGCGGCGGTGATCGAGCGCTATCCGGTCAATGACTACGCCCACTTCTGTCTCGGTCGAGCCCTGACCCTGAGTGGAGACCGGGTGCGCGGGCGCAGGCACCTGGCGCTGGCGCGCAATCTCAGGCCCGACCGCTCCGAGTACCGCATATACAGCCCGCCGACACCTCCTGGCGTCGAGTGAGGGCGTTGGTCCAGCGGGTCGGCTCCGCCGCCGTCAGAGTCGGTGAAGTCGAGGTTTCGAGAATTGGGGCGGGAATGGTGGTGCTCTTGGGCGTGGCGAGCGGCGACACCGAGGCGGACGCCGACCGGATGATCACCAAGCTCTCGAGGCTCCGGATCTTCTCCGACTCGGCAGGGCGCATGGGGGAGGCGATCGGCGAGCGCGAGGTCCTCTGCGTCAGCCAGTTCACCTTGTACGGAGACGTGCGCAAGGGAAACCGCCCCAGCTACGTCGAGGCCGCCGCGCCGGAGCGGGCCGAACCGCTCTACCACCGGGTGTGCGAAGGGCTGGGGGCAGAGCGCGGGGTGTTCGGGGCGAGGATGGCGGTCGAGCTGGTCAACGACGGGCCGGTGACGCTGCTGGTCGAAATTCCCGCGCCTACCCCCCGGATCCCCGTGCCCGGCCTTCCGAAAAAGCCTTGAACCCCCCGGGAGCGGCCTAGCTATACTGCTGCCTTCACCTTTTTCCGCACCCGAGTTCGTAGCGAGAGGTGGGCCATCGGCCCGCCTTTTTTTGGCTCCGCAAGCCGGTTCTGGGTCAAGGTGGAGATCGAGATGGACGAGCTGATGAGCAAAGTAGAAGAGCTGGTGGAGCCGCTTGACCGCGAGGTCGAGGTGGTCGCCGTGCAGCGTTCCGGTCCGGAGACGCTGCGAATCTTCATCGACCGTCCGGGCGGAGTCGATCTGGCGCTCTGCGAACGGGTCACCCGGGGCCTCGAGGCGCTCAGCGCCGAGTGGGCGCTCGAGGTTTCCTCTCCCGGCCTGGATCGACCCCTGACCAAGCCGGCTCACTACCGGCGGTTCCTGGGCGAGCGAGTGCGGATACGCACCAGTGAGCCCGTCGGTGGACGCAGGAGCTTCACCGGTCGGCTCGAAGCAGCCGACGACGAGTGTCTCAGCGTCGCTGACGAGTCTGGCCGTCACCGGATTCCCCTCGACAGCGTCCATCGTTCCAACCTTGTTCCCCAGTTTTCGGAGGTGTCCCCATGACCCGAGAGATCGTCGATGCGATCAGAGTCCTCGAGCAGGAAAAGGGGCTCGACTCCGAAACGCTGATGGGCGCGCTCGAAGATGCGCTGCTCTCCGCCTATAAGAAGAGCCCCGGCTCGGCCAGGTACGCCCGGGTAGATCTCGACCGCGAGACCGCCGACTTCCGCGTCTACGAGCTGATCCTGCCGGAGGAGCTGGAGGAGAAGCTGCTCGCTCAGGCCGCTGAGGAGCAGGAGTCTGAGATCGATCCCGAAACCGGCGAGATGCGTGAGCCCGAGGATCCGGAGCTCGACCCGGAGATGATCGCTCCCTACGAGGACCAAATCGAATCGCGCGACGTCACCCCCGACGACTTCGGCCGGATCGCCGCTCAGACGGCCAAGCAGGTGATCCTCCAACGGATCCGCGAGGCCGAGCGGATGATGATGTTCGAGGAGTTTCAGGATCGCGTCGGCGAGCTGATCACCGGAATCATCCAGCAGACTGACAACCGCTACACCCTGGTCCAGCTCCGCGACCGGGTCGAGGCGCTGCTGCCGCGCTCCGAGCAGGTCTATAACGAGCGCTACGACCACGGTGCCCGGATCAAGGCCGTGATCACCGACGTTTCCGCCGAGGGCAAAGGACCGAGCGTGGTCGTCTCCCGAAAGGACCCGGAGCTGATCAAGAAGCTGTTCGCCCTCGAGGTGCCCGAGATCGCCGACGAGCTGGTCGAGGTGGTCGGGGTCGCCCGTGAGCCCGGCTTCCGCTCCAAGATCGCGGTCGTCTCCCACTCCGACGGGGTCGACCCGGTCGGCGCCTGCGTCGGTCCGCGCGGCTCGCGCGTCCGCATGGTCGTCAGCGAGCTTCGGGGCGAGAAGATCGACATCATCCCTTACAACGAGGAGCCCGCCCGCTTCGTCGCCAAGGCCCTCAGCCCGGCGCGCGTGCGCGAGGTTCTCGTCGACGACGAGGATCGCCAGGCTACGGTGATCGTGCCCGACGATCAGCTCTCGCTGGCGATCGGTCGCGAGGGCCAGAACGCCCGCCTCGCCGCCAAGCTCACCGGCTGGAGGGTCGACATCGTCGGCGAGTCCGAGTTTGCCGAGCAGGGAGGCGAGGAAGAGGATTATCAGGAGGAAGGCGAGGAGGTCGCCGACGGTCGCTGCGCGGCGGTGCTCAGCGCCGGACGGCGGTGCCCCAACGCATCGCTGCAGGGTTCGCGCTTCTGCGGCCTGCCTCGTCATCAGGCGCTCGCCCGCTTCTCGACCAACCAGGTCACCGTACTCGAGCCGCTCGAGGCGGAGGAGATCGAGGTGCTCGCCGACGCCGGCGCCGCCGACGAAGACGTCACCCCGATCGTCGAGCGGGCCGAGGCGGCCTTCAATGAGCAGGAGGTCACGGCTGAGGCGGAGACGGGGGAGCCGACACCGCAGGAAGCCGCCGCGGTCGAAACGGCGGAGGCCGGCGGAGCGAATCAGGCGGCTCCCGAGCCCGGTGATGCCAGCGAACCCGCGATGTCCGAGGCCGAGCCCGAGGCGATAGACATGACCGGCGAGGAGGAGTAGCGAGGGCAGATGGCAAAGCAGCGCGTCCATGAGATAGCCAAGACCCTCGGCCTTGACAACAAGCGGGTCCTCGAGTCCTTGAAGAAGGCGGGGGTCGCGGTCAAGACCGCCTCCTCCTCGGTCGATCAATCGGCTGCCCTGAAAGCACTTGCCGCCTCCGGCGATCTGCCGACGCGTCCCGCCGAGGAATCCGGAGCCAGGACCAAGCCGGCTCCGGCGAGGAAGCCCGGCACCCGACCCGCCGCCGACGGGGGGGCCTCGCGCTCCGCAGCCCCGCCGAGCGAGTCAGCCCCGGGGGGTGATGGTTCGAAGAAGCGCCGCCGAGTCGTGATCGACTCCCAGGCCGCTCGTCGCGACCACGGCTCCGGTCCGCCGCAGCAGCGCCCGCCGCGCCGTCGCGGCCGCCGCCGTCGCCCGGTCTTCGAGGAGCCGGATTTGACCAAGTCCACCGAGCCCGAGGTGATCCAAGCGACCAAGGTCCACTCCGGCGCGACCGTGCGCGAGATCTCCGAAAGCCTCGACGTCTCCGCCGCCGAGCTGATCAAGCAGCTAATGGGACTGGGGGAGATGGCGACGCTTACTCAGACCCTCCCCGACGAGACGGTGGTGGTGCTGGCCGAGGCGCTCGAGAAGGAGGTCGAGATCATCCACGCCGATGAGGAGGTCGCGGAGGAGCCGAGCTTCGACGATGCCGAGGCCGACCTGGTCACGCGTCCGCCGGTGGTGACCGTGATGGGTCACGTCGACCACGGCAAGACCTCGCTTTTGGACGCGATCCGCAAGACCGAGGTTGCCGAGGGGGAGGCCGGGGGGATCACCCAGCACATCGGCGCCTACCAGGTCCACCACGACGGCCGAACCGTCAGCTTTCTCGACACCCCCGGCCACGAGGCTTTCACCGCGATGCGCGCACGCGGTGCCAAGGTCACCGACGTCGCGATCATCGTCGTCGCCGCCGATGACGGGGTAATGCCGCAGACGGTCGAGGCGATTGATCACGCCAAGGCGGCCGAGGTGCCGATCATGATCGCGGTCAACAAGATCGACAAGGAGGGCGCCCAGCCCGACCGCGTACGGGGGGAGCTCGCCAACCAGGGCCTCAACCCCGAGGACTGGGGTGGCGACACCGTCTTTTGCGACGTCTCCGCCACCACCCAGGAGGGGCTTGACAACCTCCTGAACATGATCCACCTCGTCACCGAGCTGGAGGAGCTCAAGGCCAACCCGGACGCCGAGGCCTCCGGGTTCGTGATCGAGTCCCATCTCGACCCGGGTCGTGGCCCGGTGGTCACGGTGTTGGTTCAGCGCGGGACCCTCCGAGTGGGCGACTCGCTGGTGGCCGGCTCCCAGTGGGGGCGGGTTCGCGCCATGCACGATTACAACGGCAAGCGAATCGAAGAGGCCAAGCCGGGCGACCCGGTCGAGGTCCTGGGCTTCGATGGGGCCTGCGAGGCAGGCGAGCGCGCGCAGGTGGTCGAGGACGACCGCAGAGCCCGTCAACTCGCCAACGAGCGCGCCAACCGGCTCAAGGCCGAGGCTCTGGCTCGTCGTCAGGCCCGCCGAATAAGCCTCGATGACGTCTTCGCCCGCGCCAAGCAGGGCGATATCAAACAACTCAACATCGTGCTCAAGGCCGATGTCTCCGGCTCGCTGGAGGCGCTCCAGGACGAGATCGCCAAGCTGCCCCAGGACGAGGTCGCCGTCGACGTCCTCCACGCCGCCGCCGGCGGTATCAACGAGTCCGACGTCATGCTGGCGGCCGCCTCCGACGCGGTCATCATCGGCTTCAACGTGCGCCCGCTTGCCGACGCTCGGCGCGCGGCGGAGTCCGAGGGAATCGAGATCCGCACCTACTCGGTCATCTACAAGATCACCGAGGATCTCCGCAACGCGATGGAAGGCATGCTCGAGCCGGAGGAGGTCGAGGAGACCCTCGGCGAGATCGAGGTGCTGGAGCTGTTCAAGGCTTCGAAGGTCGGCACGATCGCGGGCTCGCGGGTCAAGGAGGGGCGAATCACCAACAACGCCGACATCCGCGTCGTCCGCGACGGCACCATCGCTTGGACGGGCAAGGTCAATACCCTGCGCCGGTTCAAGGACGAGGTCAAAGAGGTTGAGGCTGGCCAGGACTGCGGCGTCACCCTCGAGGGCTTCCAGGACGTCAAGCCGGGTGACATCCTCGAGGCCTTCCAGACCAAGACCGTTGAGAAGACGCTCGGTTAGGTCGCGGCCGCAGGCTTTCGGTCGCCCGGGTCGACCAATCCCAGCGGGTTCGGCTGCCCCGGTGGAGGCCTTGGGGGGTCGTGACGAAGTTGGGGCGCCTTCTCCACATTTGAGGACCACGAGTGACATCAGAGGTGCCACGATCGCGTGGATAGTGAGGTCGCAGTTGAGCACCGTTGCCGTGTCGAAGTGCGACCTCACCGTCGAATCGCCGAAATCGCGGAAACGCGACACGGTGTAATCGGTAGACCGACCATCTTGGCGCTCGGTTTCACCCGTCGCCGGATCAATCGGCTTCTGGCCGGCGGCTTCCACGAGATCCACCGCGGGGTCTACGCCCCCGATGCCCCGCGGGGTGCGGAGGGGCGGAGCGCCTATCGTCCGGGACACGTGAGCGAGCACCGCACCCCTTACGTCTGCGTGATCGAAGCGCACATCCACGTTCCCGACTCGGGCTCGTTGAAGTCGAAGCGCAAGGTGGTGCGCTCACTTCGGGACGGAATGCGCAAGCGCTTCGGCGTCGCCGTCTCCGAGATCGACGGCCACGACACCTGGCAGCGCTCGACCCTGCTGGTGGCGATCACCGGACTTGAGGAGACGGTGGGTAGAGCGGAGGAGGTCGAGCGCTACATCGCCGGTCGCTGCCCGCAGGGAACCAGCTTCGAGCGGCACCTTCGCTCGCTCGAGGATCTACGGGGCTGAGTGACAACGCTGATAGCTCCCCGCGCAACGCTTGATCTAGACTCAATCGCGATGACCACCTCCCGGATGCGCCGGGTGAACGAGGTCATCCGCGAGGTCTTGGGCTCGGCCATCTCGACCGAGCTCCAGGATCCCCGGATCGGCTTCGTCACCGTAACCAGCGTCGACACCAGTCCAGATCTGCGCCACGCAGAGGTCGGCGTCAGCGTGCTCGGGGACGAGCGCGAGCGACAGGCCAGCCTCGAAGCCCTCCGCTCCGCCAGAGGGGTGCTTCAAGCTCGGATCAACTCGGAGCTGACGATGAAGCGAACCCCGGAGCTGCGGTTCACCTACGACGAGAGCGTCGAGCGAGCCGATCGAATCACCCGCATGCTCGAACAGGGCGAGCAGGAGTAGCGACATGGCGCCCGAGATCGCCACCACCGCGCTTCGCACCGTCGACCTCGCTGCCGACAAGGCCGCGATCGTCGCCCGGCTGCGCGCCGCCGACCGCTTCCTCCTGACCACCCACGAGTCCCCCGACGGTGACGCCCTCGGCTCGCTCGCGGCGATGAACGCGATCCTCAGCGCCCTCGGCAAGGACTCCGTCATGTTCTTGGCGGAGAAGGAGTTCCCGCTCCCGGTCGAGTATCAGTTCCTGCCGCTGAGGGAGGTCTTCCACGAGCCCCCCACCGACCTTCCGGAGCGGACGATCGTCTTCTTGGACTGCGGCAACATCGACCGGATGCCGGTCGGTTGGCTCGCCGATGGGGTCGAGATCCTGAACGTCGACCACCATCACGACAACACCCGCTTCGGCGCCGTCAACCTGGTCGACGCCGAGGCTGCATGCACCGCCCAACTCGTGTTCGAGCTCGCATCCGACCTCGGCGTGCCGCTCGACAAAGCCACCGCCGAGGCCCTCTACGTCGGGTTGATCACCGACACCGGCCTGTTCATGTACGAGAACACCAACGCCCGGGCCCACCAGGTCGCCGCCGCCCTGATCGAGGCCGGGGTCGACGTCAACGAGATCTACCGCCGGCTCTACGAACGGGTGCCCGAGCGCAAGCTCAAGTTGATCGCCCGCGGCCTCGAGCGGATCGAGCGACACCTCGACGGCGCGCTATCGCTCACCTACCTCTCCACCGACGACTACGAGCAGACCGGTGCCGACGAGGGTCTCACCGAGGGCATGGTCGACTTCCTCCGCACGATCGAGGGCACGGCGGTGGCGACGGTGATCCGCGACAAGCAGGGTGGGGAGGGTTCGGTCCGCAAAGCCAGTCTGCGCTCCACCGACGGCTCGGTTGACGTCTCCGTGATCGCCCGGGGGATGGGGGGCGGCGGCCACCGACGCGCGGCCGGCTTCTCCAGCGAGCTCAGCCACAGCGACCTCGTCGATTACCTGGTCACTCAGACCCGCGCTCAGCTTGACGGCTGAGCTGCCGCCGGCGCCAGAGGCGGGATAAGTTCTCGTTGACAAGCCCGTCGGAGTCCGCTCCCACACCGTCGTCTCCCGG
>JBPCOO010000011.1:0-5641 GCA_051000155.1 Solirubrobacterales bacterium
AAAAATCGGCGGAGATAGCGTGCCTCGCTCTTCACCGCCGAGCGGCGGCAGTCCCTTGTGGAACGGTCAGGGACCGTCGCCTTCCAATAGGCACGGCGGAGCGTCGATCCCCCCCGATAGGCGCTCCGCCTGCCTTTTGGGCGGTGCCTGGCGGCCTGCGGACGCGCCTGACGGCGAGGTGCGTCGCTCCCGTGCGGGTTGCACTGTCGCGACTCCCCGCACCGCCAGCCACGCCCGCAGACTCGCCAGACACTTGCCCAAGCATCGGCCCGCACTTGTCGCTCAGCCCCGCACCCTCAGCCACGCCCAGCCGCTCGCCAAGCCACGACCGGGTTTCGGCGGCGGCGCGAGGACATCTGAGGACCTATGCAGTCGTCAAGTGTCCTCGCGTCGGCAACGAGCGTCCGGCGACCCGCTCGCGTAAATGGTCATAGGCGGAGCGGGGGAGGTCCGATGACCCGTTCGAGGCCGGGCCACACCCGGGTCGGCGTCAGCCGAGTTGCCGCCGGCCCGGCCGGGGGTCAGCGGGCCTTCACCACTCCGCCCCCGAACCCCCCAGCGCGCTCAGTCGATCGGAATCTGCTCCACCCGGCGGGACTCTTCGGGCTCTTGATCCAGCCGCTCCAGGTAGTGGTCGATCAGGGCACGGAAGGTCATCAGGGCTTCGCGCTGGAGGTCGGCGAGCTGGCCTCGCAGCTCGGGTGGCCCGCTCGCGCGCAGCAGCTCCGCCCCGCGACAGATCGGGCAGAAATCGAGGCAGCGGCCCTCGCTCGCCCCGCCGGCCGCGTGCCCGGCCCCCAGGGACGCCTTGAGCGTCTCCCAGGCGGCCTCGTGTTCGCCACTCCAGCCGCTGGACCCGCTGACGCCCGCGGAGGGCTCGCCCTCTCGGATTGGCTCGCCCCCCGAGGACTCCGGTCCGGCGCCGTCGCGACCGCGCTCAGCCATCGATCGCTCCCGCCGGACGGGCGGCGTCGTCGTCGCGACCGCGCTCTCGCGGCCCATCTCCGCGCCCGTCCACGCCCACCGCATCGTCGAAGCTGATCCTCAGAGTCCCGCCCTCCAGCTTTGCCCCGGTTGGGCTGTAGCGGCTGAGCGCCGTCGGCAAAACGATCGTCCGCTTCTCCCGCCCGGCCCGCACCGCCAGCTCGGTGCCGACCTTCGCCAGCTCCAACTCGGAGCGCTCGGCGAAGGGAACGCGGATGGAGAGCACCGTGTGGCCGTCACGGACCTCGATCCGCTGGTGGATCTCGTCGTGGAGGACCGCCTCCGGCGCGTGGGACTCGAACAGCTCTCCGGCCAGCCGATCCAACATCTCCCCGCCGACGACCTCCCGCTCGAAGTAGCGGGCCCGAAGCATCGGCACCGGGGAGAAGCCCTCGCTCACCCGGTCGAGGTTCTCGGCCTGTCGGCCACGCCACTCGCCGAAGTAGCCATCCGCCGCCTCGTCGGGGAACAGGCGGTTGACGACGATCGCGTCGGTGAGATAGCCGTAGAGGCTGAGGTAGGTGAAGGTCCGCTGGGCCTCGCGAATGACCATCCGGTCGGCACCCATCACCAGCCGGATCGAGGTGCGCTCGTGGTCGCCGAGGATCGCGTTCATGTCGACCAGGTTGCGCACCAGCCGCTGGACGTCGGCGAAGACTGCGGCATCCGGCATCGGCACGTCGAGGATCGTCCGCGCGATCGGTCGTGCCGCCGCCATCAGCGTCCGCTCCCAGGGGAGCACCTTGTCCAGCCACCAGCGGGCGATGTCGGGAAAGGAGAGCAGGCGCAGGGTCTCGCCGGTCGGGGCGCAATCGACGACGATCACGTCGAACTCACCCGAGAGGTGGTGCCGCTTGATCTCCAGCAGGCTGAACAGCTCGTCCATCCCCGGCGGAACGCAGAGCTCCTCGGCGGCCACCCCGAGCACGCCGCGGTCGGCGAGTAGCCGGTAGAGCCAGTCCTGAACCGCGGCCCAGTTGCGCTCCATCTCCCTCTGCGCCTCGACCTCCTGCGCCCAGAGCAGCTCGCCGATCCGGAGAGGATCGGGCCCGAGCGTCACCTCGAGCGAGTCGGAGAGGCTGTGGGCCGGGTCGGTGGAGAGCACGATCGTCCGCAGCCCGCGCTCGGCGCAGCGGCGCGCGGTCGCCGCGGCGACGCTGGTCTTGCCAACGCCCCCCTTGCCCGTGTAGAGGATCGTCCGCGGCCCGGGGGCCTGCTGATCTCCGGGCTCAGCCATCGACGGCAGCGTAGATCATCGGTGGGCACGCATCCAGGCGCGGATCGAGCGGGGTTGACCGGGTTTCCCGTCCGCTAGCCTCCGCCGCTCGACCGAGAGGAGCACCGACCGTGAAAGCCCAGATGCCATTGACCCCGCTGATCGTCGCCGCGCTGGCCGCCGCGGCCCTGCTGCTTTCCGCCTGCGGCGGAGATGACTCCTCGATCGACGGCGAGACCGATCCCCAGGTCGTCCTGGACGAGGCCTTCGGCTCGGAATCGTCGATCGACAGCGCGGTGATCGACTTCGCCCTGACTATCGGGGCGCGCGGCCCCGAGGGTGGGGACATCAGCCTCGAGCTCGACGGTCCCTTCCAGGCCCGTGCTGAAGATCAATTGCCGTTGATCGACCTCGCCCTCACCGCGAACGCCGAGGCCGCCCGCGGCGGCGAGGGATTCGACTTCAACGGCGGCGCCACCGTCACCGGTGAGCAGGCTTACATCACCGTCGACGGTCAGGCCTATGAGGTCGACGCCACCACCTTCTCGGTCTTTCAGGACTTCTACGCCCAATCGGTAGCCGCACAGGAGCAATCCACCGGCGCCGAACAGGGTTCCGCCCTGTTCGAGCAGCTCGGGATCGACCCGCAGAGCTGGCTCACCGAGGTCACCAACGAGGGCGTCGAGGAGTTCGGTGGGGCGGAGGCGGTTCACATCAGCGGCAGCGCGGACGTTGCCAAGATCCTCGAGGACTCCCAGGCGATCGCTCAGCAGACCGGCCAGGCCGGTCAGATCGACCCCGAAGACGCGCAGCGGCTCAACGAATCGGTCGAGGACGCCCGGATCGACGTTTTCGTCGGCACCGAGGACGGCCTGCTACGGGGGTTCGACGGGGAGTTGGCCTTCTCCGATCAGGCCGACTCCGAAGCCGAGCTGAGCCAGGCGGACATCTCCTTCTCGTTCGAGTTCTCATCCGTCAACGAGGATCTCGAGTTCACAGCGCCGGAGGACACCCTGCCGATCTCCGAGCTCGAGGGATTGGAAGGTCTCGGCGGGCTCGGTGGACTCGGGCCCCCCGGCGGCGCGGCAGGCGGCGAACAGCCCTCCGGCGGAGGTGGGGGGGCCGGTGGTGACGCGACCGGCGGCGGCACCACCGGTGGCGGCGGCCAAGGGGCCGGAGCCGGCGGCGGTCAGGCGGGCGGTGCCGACCCGAGTCAGATCTACCTCGACTGCCTCCAGCAGGCGAATACCGAGCAGGCGGTCCGAGACTGCGCCGACGCCGGCTGAGCCCCGCTCAGTCCTCCGGGTCCGGGTCCGGCTCGAGCGTCTCGTCATCGGCGCCTGCGTCCGGATCGGGGTCATCGAGGTCGATGCTCGCCGCGGCGGGGGCGCCCGAGCCCGGATGGAACTTGGTCTGGAAGCTCTCAAGCGTCTCGGCGAGGGCGGTCTCGTCGACCGGGATCTCGTCGGATACGCGCACCCACTCGACCCCTTCGTAGGTCTCGGTCTCGAAGACCTCCTGGTCGATCGCGCCAGAATCATCGACGATCACGACCACCTCGGTCTGTGGGTTGAAATAGGTGCCGGGCTGGTTGGCCAGGTCCTCCAGCTCGTAGATGTCGCCATCGGAGACGCTCACCGGCGCAGCATATAAATCTCGCTGCCAGGGCCTCAGTGCCCCATGCTCTCCAGTTCACGAAGCTGGCGCTGGATCTCCTCCTCGACATTGAGCGGCTCCTTGCCCTGGCGCAGCCGACGGGCGTTGCGGGCCACCACGAGCTGGCGCACCTCCTCCACCAGGGAGGCGTCGGTTCCGACGCTGACCGTCGGCATCGTCATCTTCCGCATCTCCTCCTCGATGTCCAGGGGAGGCTTGCCGCGCTTTTGCCGGCGGAACGACTTTGCCTCCAGCATCTGCCGGATCTCAGCCTCTTGCTCCTGCTGGGAGGCGAATCCGCCCCCACCCCCGCCGACGCCCTGGCCGCGAGCGGGCTCGTCGTGGTCCATGGCGAAATCCCCCTTGCCGATCTCGCCGTAGACGGAGCCCGCCCCGAGGAAGGCGATCAGCGCCAGGGGCACGGCCAGCACGACCACGGCCACGATCACGTCGCCGTTGCTTAGCGCCAGCGAAAGCATCCAATCAAGGCTAGCGAGGGGTGCAAGCGCGGATCGAGTGCCGCAAACGCTCGGCTTGCAGTCGCCGCCCCCACTGGCTATCCTTCGGCTGGTTGACTGACCAGTCAATCAACGCCTCCCGCTCCGACCGTTTGGGCCACCGGCCCGCCGGTGCGGGTTCCTATCAACGACTTACAAGGAGCGTTTCGACGTGGTCGATTTCACCCTGACCGATGAGCAGAAGGATCTCCGCGAGCTGGCGCACAGCTTCGCCGAGAAGGACATCCGCAAGGTTGCCGCCGAATACGACAGGGACAGCACCTGGCCCCAGGACATCATCGACAAGGCCTGGGAGGTCGGGCTGATGAACACCCACGTCCCGGAGGAGTACGGCGGCCCCGGCCTCGACTACCTCTCCGGATGTCTGATCGAGGAGGAGCTCGCCTGGGGTTGCTCCGGGATCGCCACCTCGCTCGGTGCCAACGGCCTTGCCGCCACGCCGGTCAGCCTCGGCGGCTCCGAGGAGGTCAAGAAGGAGTACTTGGGGATGCTCACCGAGGAGTCGAAGCTGGCCTCCTTCTGCCTGACCGAGCCCGACGCCGGCTCCGACGTCTCCGGGATGAAGACCACCGCGACCAAGCAGGGTGACAAGTGGGTCATCAACGGGTCGAAGTGCTTCATCACCAACGGTCAGTACGCCGACTGGTACACGGTCTACGCCAAGACCGACAAGGACGCCGGCCATCGCGGCATCAGCGCCTTCGTCGTCCCCCGCGATGACACCGTGATCATCGACAAGAAGGAGGACAAGCTCGGGCAGCGCGCCTCGAACACGGCTACGGTGACCTTCAACGAGACCGAGATCCCCGAGGGCAACCTGCTTGGTGAGCTCAACAAGGGCTTCAAGCTGGCGATGATGACCCTCGACCGCACCCGCCCGGGCGTCGCGGCGATGGCCACCGGCATCGCCCAGGCAGCGTTCGAGCACGCCGCCGAGTACTCGAAGGAGCGCCAGCAGTTCGGCGTCCCGATCGCGATGCACCAAGCGGTCTCGTTCATGATCGCCGACATGGCGACCAAGGTCGAGGCCTCGCGCTTGCTCACCTGGAAGTCGGCCTCGCTGCTCGACAACGGCCTCCGCAACACGCTGGTCGCTTCGCACGCGAAGCGGTTCTCCTCGGATTCCTGCATGGAGATCGCCGTCGACGCTGTCCAGGTCTACGGCGGCTACGGCTTCATCAAGGAGTACCCGGTGGAGAAGCTGATGCGCGACGCCAAGATCATGCAGCTTTATGAGGGCACCTCGCAGATCCAGCGCCTGGTGATC
>JBPCOO010000017.1:0-8348 GCA_051000155.1 Solirubrobacterales bacterium
TTGGTGGCGATCACCTCGTTGCCGCTGCTCCCTGGCTACCGCTGGCATCGGCTGGCGCGGATCGGGCGTCGCCGGGGGCCGGGCGAGGCGTTCGTCAAGCCCGCCACCAAGCGCGCCACCGCGTTGCTGCTACGCGGAGCCCGCCCGGACCGTCAACCGATGCCGCAGGAGTTCGTCGAGATGGTCTGGAGTTGTTGGGACGAGGGCATGACGGAGGCGATGCTCCGCCTCTACCGCTCGGCCGATCCGGAGGTGCTGGAGGCAGCGGGCGCCAACCTCGGTCGGATCGACTGCCCCGCGCTGGTCCTGTGGGGGACCGACGATCGCTACATTCCGGCCGAGTTCGCCTCGGCCTACGCCGAGCGGCTGCCGGAAGCGAAGCTGGAGCTGGTCTCCGACGCCGGCCACTGGCCCTGGATCGATCGCCCGGAGGTGGTCGAGCGAGTCTGCGAGTTCATCGAGACCGGCTCGGACGACGGAGCGCCTCTCGGACATTGACGCCACCCGGACTTGATCGCGCCGTAGAATCCGGACCGTGTCTCGGCCGCTAGAAGCGATCGGGCGTCGACTTCCGCACGGCTGGAGGGATCTGCTGCTCCAGCTCGCGCTGTTCTTCGGCGTCTACCAGGGCTACCAGGTGGTCCGCGGGCTCTCCGAGGGGAGGGAGATACTCGCCTTCGCCAACGCCGAGCGAATCATCGAGATCGAGCGCGCGCTCGGTCTCTACTTCGAGCCCGGGCTCCAGTCGCTGGCGCTGGAGCTGGGCTGGGCGGTGGATCTCGCCAACTGGACCTACGTCAACTCCCACTTCGTCGTCACCACAAGCTTCCTCGCCTGGCTCTACCTGCGTCGCAACGATCACTTCTACTTCGTCCGGAACATGTTCATGGTGGCGATGTTGGTCGCCCTGACCGGCTACCTGCTGGTGCCGACGGCGCCGCCGCGCCTGGTCCCCGGCGACGGCGTGATCGACACGATCGCGACCTTCACCTCGGTCGACCAGGACAACAAGGCGGTCGGCCTGCTGGTCAACAAGTACGCGGCGGTGCCCAGCATGCACATCGGCTTCTCGCTGATGGTGGCGGTGCCGGCGATGATGCTGGTGAGGACCCGGCTCGCGGGAGTCCTCTGGTCGCTCTACCCGCTGCTGGTCTTCTCCGCGATCGTGATCACCGGCAACCACTTCTGGCTCGACGCCGCTGCCGGGGCCGCCGTCGCCGCGGTTTCGGGCTTGATCGCCCACCGCCTGCTGGCCCCGGTGAGGCCGACCGCCTGGGCGTTCCGCGGCGCAGCTGCCTAGTCCGAAGACTCTCATCTCCGCACCCCCCAAAGACGCAATCGCTGCCGGGTCGGCGCTCCATCGAGGCGATCGCCCGGGAGGCGATATTTGACGAAACCGATGACTATCAAGGGCTTTGTCAGGTCTTGATCGACGAGCGAGATTCGGCCCGTCGACCGACTCACCCTCCCAGCGAGTAGCTTGCCCGCGATGAGCGCGTCACCCACCCGCAGGCCCCGCACCGGGGCCGAGATTCGTGGATACGCCCGCAACCGCCTGATCGAGTCGCGGCTGACCCCGAACGCGATCTCGATGACCGGTCTGGTGTTGAACGTCGCCGGCGCCGTCCTCATCCTTGAGCGAGCCTTCGTGCTCGCGGGGATCGCATTCATGGTCGGCTCGATCATGGACACCCTCGACGGCCGCTACTCGCGGATGTCGGGCAAGGGCACCCAGTTCGGCGCCTTCCTCGACTCCACCCTGGACCGGATCGAGGAGGGAGTGGTGATCGCGGCGATCGCCTGGCACTTCGCCGACCAGGGCGACCAAACCGCTGCCGCGATCTGCGTGTTGGTGGTGCTCGGCTCGGTGATGGTTTCCTACACCCGCGCCCGCGCCGAGGCATTGGCGGTCGAGTGCAAGCTCGGGATCGCGACCCGACCGGTGCGAGTGGTGATCCTCACGATCGGCATCTTCCTCGCCGATGGCGAGCTGATCGACGACGTCGACCTGCTCCCGGCTGCAATCTATGTTCTCGGGGTGTTGACAGCGTTCACCGCCGCTCAGCGGATCTGGCACGTCCGCAGCGTGCTGACGGAGCGGGCCCGCGAGGCCGGCGTGGACGTCGAGGCCGACCCCGATCCTCCGGCCGAGGTCTGAAAAGCTTGTAACCACCGGGTCGCTGTGGTGTCATATGCAGTCACTCGGCGCTCGGGCACGCCCGTCCTGTACTACCTGATCGCCTGAACTTTCGACCTTGGCAACCGCCATCGACCACGCCTGAGGAGGCTTCCCGTACTCATGAGCACCACAGCCAGCAATGGAGCACAGTCCACCGAGTCGGCCAACGGTGGTCGCAGCGACGACGGCAAGGTTCGGGTCGCGATCGTCGGCGTCGGCAACTGCGCCAACGCCTTCATCCAGGGGGTCCACTACTACCGGGAGGCCGACGAGAACCTCGACGTCCCGGGGCTGATGCACGTCGACCTCGGCGGATACCACGTCCGTGACATCGAGTTCGTCGCCGCCTTCGACATCGACTCCGAGAAGGTCGGCAAGGACCTCTCCGAGGCGATCTGGTCGGGTCAGAACGACACGATCAAGTTCGCCGACGTGCCCAAGAGCGGCGTCAAGGTCCACCGCGGCATGACCCACGACGGTCTCGGCAAGGACCTCAAGCAGAAGATCACCAAGGCGCCGGGCGAGACCGCCGACATCGTCAAGGTGCTCAAGGACTCCAAGGCGGACGTGATGGTCTGCTACCTCCCGGTCGGCTCCGAGCAGGCGACCAAGTGGTACGTCGAGCAGGCGCTCAAGGCCGAGGTCGGCTTCGTCAACTGCTTGCCGGTATTTATCGCCCGCGAGGACTACTGGGACAAGCGGTTCACCGATGCGGGCCTGCCGATCATCGGCGACGACATCAAGTCACAGGTCGGGGCGACCATCGTCCATCGTCAACTCGCCCGTCTGTTCCACGAGCGCGGGGTCAAGCTGGCCCACACCTCCCAGCTCAACGTCGGCGGCAACATGGACTTCTTCAACATGCTGGAGCGCGAGCGGCTCGACTCGAAGAAGGTCTCCAAGACCAACGCGGTCACCTCGATCATGGGGACCGAGCTCGACGACGACGACGTCCACGTCGGGCCCTCCGACTACGTGCCGTGGCTGACCGACCGCAAATGGGCCCACATCCGGCTCGAGGGTCAGGGCTTCGGTGACGTCCCGCTCAACGTCGAGCTGAAGCTCGAGGTCTGGGACTCGCCCAACTCCGCCGGGGTGGTGATCGACGCCGTTCGGCTGATCAAGCTGGCGCTCAACAACGACATCGCCGGCCAGCTCGACGGGCCCTCCTCCTACCTGATGAAGTCGCCGCACTCCCAGCGCCCCGACGATCAGGCTCGCGAGCAGACCGAGAAGTTCATTGCCGACTACGCCCGCAGCAAGGAGGCCGCCTCCCGAGCGAAGAAGGCCGTCGCCGAGAACGCCGGCGAGCAGACCCCGGGCGAGAGCGCGAAGGCCGAGGGCGCCGGCAAGTCCTAGCCTTGTAAGGGGGGGCAGGGCGAGCGCCCGGGAGCTTGCGCACGGACCAATCCGAGGGCGGGAGCTTTGCGGACGCGAGCGGGCCTGCTTGTGTGGTTTGACACTTTGGTCTGAACCCGCCGGGCGGCCGTTGCGTACAACCGCGGTGATGAGCGCGCGGGCTATAGCGATAGACGTCGAACGGTGGCGGTGGGCGGGTCCCCCGCCGTCGTTGTCTAGGATTTCGGTTGCATGGATACCGGGGAAGCCAAGGGCGAAATGCCTGACCGAGCGCGAGCCGATCCAGGCGCCGCGGATCCGAACCACCCGGTCGATGCCTCTTCGGCGACCGGCTTCGCGGGTGGCTCCGAGCCCAGCGATGAGGAGTTGATCAGCCGTGCCGGCAGGTCCGATGACCATGCGGCCCTCTCCGAGCTGCTGGACCGCCACTCGCGGATGGTCTTCTCCCTCGGATTGCGCATGCTCCGCGACCGGGGCCGCTCGGAGGAGCTGGTGCAGGAGTCGTTCACCCGGCTCTGGCGGAGCGCTAAGAGCTTCGATCGCAGTCGCGGCTCGGTCAAGACGTTGCTGATGACGATCGCTCGCAGAACCGCGATCGACATGCACCGGCGCGCCGAGGTCCGTCCCGAGTTGGTCGATCCCGAGCAGGGGGATGCCGCCCGGGAGCCCGAGGGCGAGTTCGATCGGATCCTCAGCCAGCTCGAGATCAGGGCGGCGATGGAGCGCCTCTCCGACAAGCACAGGACCGTGATCGCGATGCAATTCGACCGGGACATGACCCAGTCGCAGGTTGCCGATGAGCTCGGAATCCCACTCGGGACGGTCAAGAGCCGCAGCCGTAACGCCCTGTTGGCGTTGCGGGAAATGATCGAGGAGTCCGCCGATGAGTAACGGGGAGCTGCATCTGGATCTGGTCGGCTACCTCGCGGGCTCGCTCGAGCCCGGAGAGGACGAGCGCTTCGAAGCTCACCTGGACGGCTGCGAGCGGTGCCGCAGGGAGCTGGCTGAGCTGGCTCCTGTGGCGACTGCCTTGGCCGACTCCGACCCGCTGAGGGATCCGCCAGCCGAGTTGCGTAGCCGGGTGCTGGCTGCCGTCGGCGGGGGTGGGTCGGACGCTACCGCCCGCAACGGTTTGAGCTCCCGCGACGGATCCGGTCGCAGCCGGGGCGATCACTCCGAGGAGCGGCCCGCGGCCTCATCCCGGTCGCGGCGCTCGCGCCGACCATCTCGACTTCAGCTCGGAGCGGTCGTCGCGACGCTCGCGATCCTGGCTACGGCGGTGAGCCTCACCCTCACCGGCAGCGGCGATGCCGAGTACGCGGCGACCCTCGCGTCTCCAGATCTCGGAGGAGAGATCAAGCTGACCA
The DNA here is from genome assembly GCA_051000155.1 of Solirubrobacterales bacterium. GTDB lineage: Bacteria > Actinomycetota > Thermoleophilia > Solirubrobacterales > 70-9 > CAXMST01. The sequence continues at coordinate 4,906 of JBPCOO010000017.1, forward strand.
TCCGCGAGGGCGACGGCAATCGGCTGGTCGAGCTGGAGGGCTCCGACGTCCGCGGCGCGGGAACGGGCAATTTCTACGAGCTCTGGTTCGTCGGCTCCGACGATGCCGTCGGCTCGGCCGATCGGGTCTCAGCCGGGAGCTTCAGAGTCTCCGCCGACGGCGACTTCGACATCACTCTCTCGACCGCGATCGACCCGGCCGACTACCCGCGGGTGGAGCTGACGGCTGAGCCGACCGACGGCGACCCGACGCCGACCCCGCCGCCGCTGGCCTCCGCCGAGCTGAGCACCCCGAGCTGATTCCTGGTGAGCGCGCCCGGGCGTGGCTCAGGCGCGTCCAGACGCCGCCAGAACTAGCTCGGCGCCCTTCTCGGCGATCATGTAGGCAGGCGCGTTGGTGTTACCACGGGTGATCCTCGGCATCACTGAGGCGTCGATCACCCGCAGTCCCTCGAGCCCGCGGACCCGCAGCTCGGAATCGACCACGGCCGCCTCGTCGGTCCCCATCTTGCAGGTGCCGACAGGGTGGTAGAGCAGCTCGACCCGCTTGCGGATGTCGGCTTCGATCTGCTCGTCAGTCTTCACCTCTGGGCCGGGGTAGATCTCCCTGGTCAGCTCCGAGGCGAGCGGCTCGGTCGCGGCCAGCTCCCGGGCGATCTTCATCCCCTCGACCATCGCCGCCATGTCCTCGGGATCGGTCAGGTGGTTGCCGAGGATCGACGGCTTCTGCTCGGGATCGGGGCCCTTGGCGCGGACGTGGCCACGGGCCCTGGGTGAGACCAGCACCGGTCCGAGCGTCGCCGAGTGCTGGTCGTATTCCTCGAAGCCGTGGTCGCTGAAGAAGGCGGGCGCCAGATGAAGCTGGAGGTCGGGCGCATCGGTCGCCTGGCTCGAGCGGGTGAACACGAAGGCCTCGGCCACAGTCGAGGTCAGCGGTCCGGTTTGCCGCAGCAGGAACTCGGCCAGATACAGCGGCTCCTCGGCGTCGGCAAGGGTGTCCTTGCGGGCGTCGTAGATGGCGACCATGAACGGGTGGTCCTGAAGGTTCTCGCCGACCCCCGCCAGCTCGTGGCGAACCTCGATCCCGGCTGAGCGGAGACCGTCGGGGTCGCCGATGCCACTGATCTGGAGCAGGTGCGGGGAGCCGATCGCCCCGGCCGCGAGGATCACCTCGCCGCGGGCGCGCACCTCCTCGGTGCCGCGAAGCCGCCGTGAGTAACGGACCCCGGTGGCCCGATCACCGTCCAAGAGGACCCGCTCGACCGTCGCTCCGCGCGTGACCTGGAGGTTGGGGCGGCCTTTGGCCGGGCGGAGGAAGGCGTCGGCGGCGCTCCAGCGGCGGCCGTTTCGCTGGGTCACCTGCACCGGGCTGACGCCGACCGGGTCGCCGTCGTTGTAGTCGGCGTTGAGGGCGTGTTCGCGGGCGCGGGCAGCGTCGATCATCAGCTTGGTCAGCTTGCGCGGGCTGCGCGGATCGCGGACGTCCAGCTCGCCGCCGGTGCCGTGCGCTTCGCCGACGCGCCCGACGCGATTCTCGGAGCGCTTGAAGTACGGCAGCACCTCCTCCCAGCTCCAGCCCTCGCAGCCCTCCGCGGCCCAGCCGTCGTAGTCGGCGGCGCAGCCGCGGACGTAGAGCATCGCGTTCATCGAGGAGGAGCCGCCGATGCCCTTGCCGCGGGGCACGTAGAGGTCGCGACCGTCGCAGCCGGGCTCGGGACCGGTCCGGTGATCCCAGTCGAGGCCGGTCTGGAACTGCTGCGGGAAGGCGACGGGAATCTTGATCTTGGGGGAGAGGTCACGGCCGCCGGCCTCCAGTAGCAGGACGCTCGTTCCGGGGTCCTCGCTCAGCCGGTTGGCGAGCACGCAGCCCGCCGATCCCGCCCCGACGATGACGTAGTCGTACTCCTCCATGGCCCGCTCCTTCGGTAGCTCCTTGAGCCGCCAAGCGTATCGACCGGCGACGGCCCCCTCAGCCGAGCCCTCGGGACTATCCTTGGCCCGTGAGCCCTCCCAGCGATCGCCCGCTCCGCATCGCCCAGGTGACCCCCTACAACTGGGGCGGAGACGACGAGGTCAACGACTTCATCGCCTGCTCGTCGTCGGAGCTGGCTCGCCGCGGGCACGAGATCGTGGTCGCCGCGCCGGGGGGATCGATCTCCCGGCAGCGCGCCTCGCGCAAGGCAATCGGCGCCTGCCGGGAGCGGCCGGAGAAGATCGGCACGGGCTGGAAGGGGGAGCGGATCGACGGCGATGGTCCGCCGGTGCTCTCGATCGGACCCGGGATCCCTTTGCCCAAGGGACCCAAGCCACGAGCCGCGCCGCTGCCCCTGGACGTCACCCGCTCGCTCGAGGAGTTGCTCAGCGCCGGCGACTTCGACTTGGTCCACGTCCACGACCCGTTCGCGCCGAGCGCCTCCTCGGCGGCGTTGCGTCATTCCTGGTCGCTCAACGTCGGCAGCTTCCACAAGCCGACCGAGCGGATCCTCTCCACCCAGGTGGCCCGCCCGCTGGTCGAGATCTTCTTCGGGCGGATGGACGCCCGCACCGCTTCGGGCGCCGCGACCGCGGCCCTGATGGAGCGCTTCTTCGGCGCCGATTACGAGATCGTCGTCGGCGCGGCCGAGCCGAGCGATGATCCCTACTGGCCCCATTCCGGAGGCGAGGACGGACGACCGCTGCGGATTGCCTACGTCGCCTCCGAGGAGCGTGGCGCCCTGCGGATGCTGGTGCGGGCGTTGCGGCGACTGGAGATCGACGGTAGCTGGGAGGCGGCGATCCTGGTCCCCGACGATTCGTTCGCGCTGCCGCGGATCAGCCGCGTCCTCGGGGAGCGACTGCGGTTTCTCCGCACCGACGACTGCCAGGCGGACGAGTTGATCGCCTCCGCCGACGTGGTCTGCGCAGCCTCCGGTGGTCCCGAGCCCGCGCCGAGTCTGGTCCACCGGGCGTTCGCCTCCGGCGCGGTCCCAATCACCTCCCACATCGACCCCTACGCTGAGCTGGTCGAGCCCTCCGAGCGCGGCCTGATGTTCCCGCCCGGGGACGAGATCACCCTCGCCGCCCACATCGAGCGGCTCGCTGGCGAGCCGGACCTGCTCGAGCGACTGCGCGGACGCTCGCGCGATGGCCACCGGAGCTGGGCTGAGGTGGCCGATCAGCTCGAGGCGATCTATGACCGCATTGGCGATCGGCGCCACCACCGCGGCGGCGATGAGAAGGTCCGGGGGCGCCTCGCCTCCCGCGCGACGATCGACTGCGACCTCCACATGCACACCGATCACTCCCACGACTGCGCCACCCCGGTCGAGGTGTTGATTGAGACCGCCAAGGATCGCGGAATGGGGGCGATCGCTGTCACCGATCACAACGAGATCACCGGCGCGCTGGCGGCGCGCGAGGTGGCCGAGCGCAACGGCGGGATCAAGGTGATCGTGGGCGAGGAGG
>JBPCOO010000025.1:0-6807 GCA_051000155.1 Solirubrobacterales bacterium
TGCCCTCGCCGACCGCGGCGCGGATTCCAAGGAAGAAGCCGAGCCGGACGGGATCGGTGAAGATCTCCGCCATCCGCTCTTCCTTGTCGGGGATGACGTTGATCCGGGTGATCTTGAGATAGCGGCCGCGCGGATGGACGGCGTCGACGGTGCCGTCCCAGTTGTTGCCGACGAACATCACATGGCGGAGGCTGCGGTCCTTCTTCTTGTGGCTGGCCTCGGCGGCGGGGGCGAGCAGGACGAACAGCAGCATCGCCGCGAGTAGGCCGGTGCCTGCTGCGAGTTTCCTGAGCTTGCCCATCGTCTGCGCCCTCCGATTCGTGTGGTCCCGGCAGTGACGGCAAGCCTAGCGCCCGGAACCGGGTTTGCAAAGGGGTAAGGCTACCCGGTCCCGACTGCCCGGCCGCCGGCGCGCCCGGCCCGCTCAGCTCCCGAGTTCAACCCCGTACTGACGCTCGTAGTAGGCCTGGTAGTCGCCGGAGCGGATCGGCTCCCACCACCACTCGTTGTTCCGGTACCACTCGACGGTCCGCTCGATCCCGTCCTCGAAGCTGACCTCCGCCTTCCACCCGAGTCCCTCGGTCCGCTCGGAGGAAAGCGAGTAGCGACGGTCGTGGCCGGGGCGATCGGTGACGTAGCGGATCAGCGACTCATCGCGGCCATAGAGCTCGAGGATGCGCTTTACCACCTCGATGTTGGCCTGCTCGTCGGGACCGCCGACGTTATAGACCTCCCCCGCCTCGCCGCGGTCGAAGACGACGTCGATCGCGGCGGCGAAGTCGGCGGCGAAAAGCCAATTGCGGACCTGCATCCCGTCCCCGTAGACCGGCAGCTCGTCGCCGGCGAGCGCGTTCAGGACGCAGAGCGGGATTAGCTTCTCGGGGTGCTGGCGGGGCCCGTAGTTGTTGGAAGCCCTGACGATAAGCGAGTCGGAGCCGTAGGTTCGGTGGAAGGCTCCCACCAGGAGATCGCCCCCCGCCTTGGAGGCCGAGTAAGGCGAGGACGGGTCGATCGGCGATTGCTCGGTGAAGCTCCCCTCCTCGATCGAACCGTAGACCTCGTCGGTGGAGATCTGCAGATGACGGATGCCGGCGTCGCGGGCCGCCTCTACCAGCACGAAGGTGCCGTGGACGTCCGTCTGGATGAACTCGCCCGGACTCTCGATCGAGCGGTCGACGTGGGTCTCGGCGGCGAAATTGATGATGCCCTCGCACCGCTCGACGGTGGAGCGGACCAGGTCGCGGTCGGCGATGTCGCCCTCGACGAAGGTGATCCGAGACTCGTCGGCGTCGCGAAGGTTCTCCCGCCGGCCGGCGTAGGTGAGCTTGTCCAGAAGGACGATCTCATCGTCGGGATGCTCACGCAGATGTCGGGTTACGTAGGTGGAGCCGATGAACCCGGCGCCACCGGTTACCAATAGCTTCATCGGGTTCCTCCTTAGTGGGTGCGGGCTCGGGTGTCGCTGGCCTGGAGCTCCCGGTCCGCCAGGTAGCGGCGGAGCGAATCCTGCCAGCGCGGCAGCTCGGGTGTCTCGGGCCGCTCGGTGGCGAGGACCGAGTAGGCGGGCCGGGGAGCCTTGCGGGCCATCATCTCGGTGGTCGCCGACATCACCCGGGTCTCGTACGCGGCCTGGTCGAAGATCTCGGTCGCGAACTCGTACCAGCTACACGACCCGGTCCCGGCAAGGTGGTGGATGCCGTAGTCCTCGGTTTCGATCAGGCCGATCAGCGCCTCCGCAAGATCGACGCAGCTCGTCGGGCAGCCGCGCTGGTCGGTGACCACCAAGATCTCGGGCTGGCTGAGGCCGAGGCGGAGCATGGTCTCGACGAAGTTCTTGCCCTTGTGGCCGTAGAGCCAGGAGCTGCGGACGATGAAGTGGCGCGGGTTGACCGCGGCGACCGAGGTCTCACCGCCGAGCTTGGAGCGGCCATAGGCCCCGATCGGACCGGTGACGTCCGACTCGACGTAGGGCTCGCGAGCGGTGCCGTCGAAGACGTAGTCGCTGGAGGGGTAGACGACCTTGGCGCCGACGCGCTCGGCGGCGGCGGCCAGCAGGCCCGCGCCGACGTCGTTGACCTCGATCGCGCCGCGCTCGTCATCTTCGGCCCCGTCGACGTCGGAGTAGGCGGCACAGTTGATCACCGCCTCCGGAGCGGCCGCGGCGACGGCGTCGTCGATCGAGCGGGGGCTGGTGAGATCGAGGTGACGGCGAGCGGCGGCGGTCACCTCGTGCCCACGACGGCGGGCGGCATCGATCACCTCGTGCGCCAGCATTCCCTCGGCGCCGCTTACCAGCACCCTCACGGCAGGGTCAGCTCCGCGTTGTCGCCGATCAGCATCCGGATCGAACGGGGAAGGCGCTCGCTGCGGGTAATCTTGACCCCGTGGCCGAGCAGGCTGGTCTCCAGGCGGGCATCGAGATTGCGGACGCAAGCGCCTCGGAGGAGGATCGAGTGCTCGACCTCCGAGCCAACCACCTCACAGTCGGGGCCGATCGCGGTGTAGGGGCCGATGTAGGCATCGCTGACGCGGGCGTTGGCGCCGATCACAGCCGGGCCGCGGACGGTCGTGCGCTCGAGCACGGCGCCCTCCTCGACCACCACCCTCCCGACCAGCGAGCAGTCGACCAGCTCGCCGGCGGTGCGGGGCTCGATCTCCTCCAGCACCAGCCGGTTGGCGTCGAGCATGTCCGCGAGCTGGCCGGTGTCCTTCCACCAGCCGCGGACACGGTGGTGTTCGACCTGACGACCCTGGTCGATCAGGTGCTGGATGGTGTCGGTGATCTCCAGCTCGCCACGGGGGGAAGGCTCGATCGCGCGGGCGGCGTCGAAGACCATCGGGGTGAACATGTAGACGCCGACGAGGGCCAGGTCCGAGGGCGGCTCGGAGGGCTTTTCGACCAGGTGGACGACCTTGTCGCCGTCCAGCTCGGCGACGCCGTAGTGCTCGGGATGGAGCACCTGGGTGAGCATGATCAGCGCGTCCGGCTCGTTGCGGCGGAAGGCGTCGACCAGCTCGGTGATCCCGTCCCGCAACAGATTGTCCCCTAGGTACATGACGAAGGAGGAATCGCCGAGGAACTCCTCGGCGGTAAGCACCGCGTGGGCGAGGCCGAGCGGTTCGGCCTGCGGGATGTAGGTGACCTTCGCCCCGAGGGAGGAGCCGTCACCGACCGCTTCGCGGATCGCATCGCCGGTTTGGGGTGCGATCACGATGCCGATCTCGCTGACCCCGGCGGCGACCAGGGCCTCGATCCCGTAGAAGAGCACCGGCTTGTTGGCGACGGGGACGAGCTGCTTGGCGGATGTGTGGGTGATCGGGCGCAGCCGGGTGCCGGCGCCGCCCGAGAGGATCAGGCCCTTGAGGTTCTCCATGTCGGGGAGGCTAGAGCGTGGATCCTGATCGGCGCGTTCGGCGTCAGTAGGTGCCGCCGAGCTTGCGATGGTCCCAGCTCACCGTCCGCTGCGGTTCGAAGCGCAGGGCGACGCGCTTGGGAGCCTGCCGGCGCAGCGCCTCCTCCGCATCCTCTGGCAGCGATTCCCCGCCACCGGCGTAGCGAAGCGTCAGCTCCCTGGCGAGGTCGAGGACGCGCTCGGTGTCGCCGATGATCTCCGCCTCGGCCTCCACCTGGATCCCCCGCAGCTCGTGGTACTGCTCGCCGGCCTCCACCAGGAGCGTCGCCCTCCGATCCCGCTCGAGGTTGCGGACCTTCTGCGAGCTGCGGTAGGTCCACGCCCAGATCTCACCGCCGCGGACGACAAACCAGAGCGGCATGGAGTGAGGCCAGCCGTGGACGCCGTTGGACGTGCAGACGACGACCCGCTCCTCCGCCAGCAGCTCGGCCTGCTCGTCGGCGCTCATCTGGATCTGCTCGCGGCAGCTCATCGGGGATCGGGTGAGCTAATCAGCTTCCAAGCCCGCGAGGTCAAGCCCATCGGCGGCGAGCTTCTCCAGATGAGCCTGGAGGCTGAGCGAGGCCGCCGGCAGAAGCACGGTGGGAACGTCCGCCCAGACGCGGGCGAGCAGCTCCTCGCGGTCGGCGATCCCCTCCCCGAGCGCCGCCCGGAGCGCCTGCTCCCGCTCGAGCCGATGGGCCCGCTGCTCGGCGATCCGCGCGAACGGCCGCTCGATCCACGGCCCGTGTCCGGGGCAGAGCAGCCGGCAACCGGTCGCCTCGAGCCGGTCGAGCGAGGCCATGTAGTCGGCCAGCGATCCCCCGGCCGCACGAGGAGGAACGATGGTCGAGCCATAGCCCAGGAGAAGATCGCCGCAGAAGGCGACGTCCCCGTAGAGGAAGCAAGCGTGCTCGGTGGCGTGCCCCGGGGTCGGCAGCGCCGTCAGAGCTCCGATCGGCTCCGCCTCGGCGACCCGCGTCCGGGCGACCGGCTCGATCCCACTCGGGCCGAGCGCCTCCGCGAGCTGAGTCCCCTCGTCGATGGCCTCCGCCGAGCCCCACAGCAAAGGCGCTTGCAGCGAGCCGACCGCCTCGCTGTGGTCGAGGTGGGAATGAGTCAGAAAGATCCCGCCAATGCCGCCACGGCGCTCGCCCTCCCGCCTGACCCGGCCGAGGTGGCCCGGCTCCTCGGGACCCGGGTCAACCACCAGGCAGGGTTCGCCCCCGACCAGATAGGTGTTGGTCCCCTCGAGGGTCATCGGCCCGGGGTTGTCGGCGATGACGCGGACGACGTCGGTGCACCCCGGCGCCGTCTCCACGCGATCGCGTTCGGGATCGCGTCCGGCTCCCACCCCGGGCCGCTACTCGCTGACCGCGCCGCGGACGGCCTCGCGCGCGTCGGCGGGCTCCAGGACGACGATGTCTCCGGCGCCCTTGAGCACCTCTCGCACCAGCCAGGAGGTGCCGGCGAACGGCATCTCGATCACCAGGGCGCCGTCGGTCAGCTCCTCGACCACGGTTCGCTCCTCCCGCACCCAGCGTGCCCGCTCGGGGCTGACCCAGACGCGCGCCATGCGGGCATCGGTGACCTCGCCCTCGGTCAGCCAGTCCTGGCTGGAGAGCTCGATCTCCACCGCCTCGTCGCGCTCGAAGCTCTCCCCCGTCGCCTCCGCCTCCTTGGTCCGGTCGAGTCGGAAGTGGCGAACGGCGTTGCGCTTGCGGTCGCGGCAGCCGACGTACCAGCCGTTGGTCGCCCGAGCGAGGCGGTAGGGCTCGATCTCGCGGCTGGTGAACTGATCCTCGTTCTCCTTGTAGTAGTTGATCTTCAACACCTGTCGGTCGGCAATGGCGGCGTTGACGGCGCCGACGATCTCCGGCTCATCGCGCTCGATCGTTATCTCAAGACCCTCCCGGGAGGGATCGTGCCCGAGCGCGTCGACGATCTTGTCGCGGGCGGTGTCGAGCCCGGCCTGCGGCAGGTGGTCGCCGAAGAAGTCGATCGCGGCAACCAGGGCCTTGGCCTCCAGCGGCAAGAGCCGGGCGGGCTTGTCGAAGCTGTCGCCGTAGGCCTCCGGATCGACGTCGATCTCATCCCCCTGGATCTCGGCATAGAGGACGTAGGTGCCGCCGCCGAAGTTGACCACGTTCAAGACGTCCAGATCCTCCCGCAGCTCGGTCTCGCTAACCCCGATCTCACGGCAGACCTCGCTCACCGGCAGGCGCCGCTCGTTGCGGGCGGCGTCGATCAGCATCCCGGCCAACGTCACCAGGCGGGCGAAGCGCTCGGGTCGGATCACCGTCTCCGACTTGCCGTTGGCTCGCCCCCGCCGGCTGATCTCCCCGACCGGAGGACGCCCGGCGGACTCGGCGATCTCGAAGTTCGCCGTATGGCGCTCGCGCAGTAGGTCGCGGCGCTTGTCGGCCTCGGCAACCAGCTCCGCCGGCCCGAGCGCCCGCGCGTTCGAGCCCCAGCCCAGGATCCAACTGACGAGCTGGCGGACCGACGAGAACTCCGTCTCGAACACCGATCCGCGGCTGGGGACATCGTCGCCTGCAGCCGGCCGGTCGATCTCCCCATAGGTGCCGTAGTCGCGCTCGACCAGCCAGTCGACGCGGTGGCTGAGGTAGATGCGCGCGGTCCCGGCGGGCTCGCCCATCTGCCAGTCCGCCCGGGAGGCGTAGTCGCGCCGGTCGAAGTCCTTGGGAGTGGTGAAGTCGTGCTCGGCCTTGGAGGAGTAGCTGACCTTTCCCTGGATCCGCGAGAGGCGGAACACGCGAACCGCCTTGCGCTCGTGGGAATGGCCGATCAAATAGAACTGGCCGGAGCGGAAGACGAGGTGGTATGGGTCGACCTTGCGGTCGGAGGTCGCGTCCCGTTCCATCGTGTAGTAGCTGAAGGTGATCGTCTTCCGCCGGGAGATTGCGGTCTCGATCTTGGCCAGCCGCTGGGAGAGCTCGCGGCCCCCCGCCGATGCAGTCATCGCCATCTCGATCGGCGCGCCGGTTCGATCCTCGAGCGGGCTCTTCTTGCCCCAGGAGACCTGCTGCAGGGCGAGGCGCAGCGGCTCGGCGTAGGCGAACTGACCGTCGAGCAGGGTCAGAGCCGTTCCCAGCGCGGCCAGCTCGGCGTCGGTGAACTCGATCGGGGGGAGGTAGTAGTTCTCCGGCGGCAGCGCGTACAGCTCCGCCTCGAGAAAGCCCTCGCTCGGCTTGTCGACCTTGAGCGCGATTCCGAGGCTCTCCAGCTCGGCCCTGTCGGCGTAGAAGCGGCGGGCGAAGGCGTCCTCGTTCATCGACGAGTAGCCCTCGACTTCCTGCTTTATCTCGAGCGCGGAAACCGGCCTGCGGTTCGCCATCAAAAACGAGATCAGCGAGAGTTGTCGGATCAGCTTCTCGGTGTCCTTGGCCATCGC
>JBPCOO010000031.1:0-2955 GCA_051000155.1 Solirubrobacterales bacterium
GACCGTCTCGGACCGCCGCACCGCGGCCTTCACCTCGGTCGACGAGCGGGGCGATGGCTCGACCACGATCAACTACTGGATCTACCGCCCCGGCATCGGCTGGGAGCAGGTCAGTCGGGAGGTCGACGCCGGCCGGATCGATCAGCTCGCAGCCACGCGCCTGCTCGACCACCTGGATCCCCAACTGATCCCGCTGGAGACGACTCTCAGTCGAGACGAGTCCCAATTTCCCTCCGGCGAGGAACCTCCGTGGCGCAACCGGATCGAGAGCCGATGGGGGGAGGAAAGGTGAGCGGCCAGGTTGACCATATGGCTACCATTGGATCGATGCCACGGACGCAGACGTTGGTCCAACTCACTACCGAGCTGGTGGAGACGCTTGACCACGAGGCCAACCGACGCAATCTCTCCAGATCAGCGTTGATTCGAGAGATCCTCGAGAAGGAGTTCGCGGACGCTCTTCGCGCTGAGATCGATCGGAAGATCGTCGAGGGCTACACCCGCATACCGCCCGGCACGCCCGACGAATGGGGAGACCTGGAGGCTGCACTCGACGTCAACGCACTGGAGATGATGCAGCGACTCGAGGAGGAGGAGGGCCCGTGGTAAGGGGCGATATCTGGTGGTACGAGTCCCCGCGGGTGCCCGTAAGGCCCTATGTGATTCTGACCCGATCGCCGGCGATTCCGATGCTCACTCAGATCCTCGCCGTACCGACCACCCGGACCGTTCGCGGCATCCCTACCGAGGTCGCGCTCGGCCCAGATGACGGCATGCCCGAGGTATGTGTCGTCTCACTGGACAACATGACCTCTATCCGCGGCGAATTTTGTCTTTCGAAGATCGCGACCCTCGACGACGTCAAGATGCGCCAGATCTGCGAGGCGTTGACGACCGCGACGGACTGCTGAGGCCAGCGCCGAGCCTCTCGAGACCCGTGCCTGCTTCGCCCACCCCGATCACCACAGCGCCTCGTGTTCCTCCATCACCCCGTAGGCCTCGGCGATCTCCACCCCTCCGGGTAGCTCGCCGGTGAAGGTACCGAAGGGCTGGCGATAGCGCGAGCGCAGGATCAGCTTGTTCTCGTCGGCACGACGCTCGGCCTCAGGGGCAAAGTGGAGCCGCTCGCCGCCGGTAAACGCAACTTGCTCGAGGCCGTCGAAGCGGACGGGCGGCGGCTCTGAGACTTCACCCGCGATCCAAATCGAGCGCTCGCTGCCCAGCGGAGGATCGTTGACACCCTCGACCAGGTTCCAGCCGATCGGCTCTCCCCCGACCGCGACGCCGACGCCCGCGGACCAACGCCAATGGGTTCGGCGGGGGTGGTAGCCGGCCGACTCATCCTCGATCGCGTAGGCAGAGCGGTTCCAGGCTCTACCGTCCGCCAGCCGCAGGTCGACCCTCACCGGCGCAACGCGTTTGCGGGTCCAGACGTAGGCACCATCGGCTGGGCAGACGGACTCGCCCCACGCCCCCTTGCCAAAGTCAATCCGCGCCGAGATCCCCTCGCCCTCGATCCGAGTGCTCACTCCCTCGCGCCGGGAGCCTATCCGCCACCGCGCGCCGTCCGGCGTCTCGCTCCAGACCTCACCCCGGGCGCCGGGAAGTAGGTGGCGAGTGCGCTCCGACAGTTCGCCGTTGCCGCGATCCAAGACCGCCCAGAAGGTCTGTCGAAGCGGGCCGACCGCGACCCTGGCCGCGCAGAGCATGAGCTCATCGCAGTAGACCCCGACGTAGCGCCAACGCTTGCGCAGCGTCCCCGCCCTGACCATCGGCAACCTCACCGGCGGCAAGGGGAGATCGGGGCGACCGACGCCGGGACCGCGCCAGGGGATGCTGGAAATCTCGCCCCGATCCTCCGCACCCCGCGTCATCAGCGTTGGACCTCGTATCCGGCGGTCACTCCCCTGCCTCGAACCCCAGGCGCCACAGCTTCGGCACCTGCCGGAGCGGGTCCGGTGCGTCCAACAGGACCACTCCGAGGTGCCGGCCACCCCGCTTCGCCGCCATCACGTAGCAACGACCCGCTGCCTCGGTAAAACCCGTCTTGACCCCGGTGACGCTCTCGTCGCCGGCCCGGATGAAGGGGTTGTTGTTGAAAAGCTCGAGCGTCCCGCCATCGATCGGGAAATCGATCTTCGCCCCGGAGGAGCCCATGATCTTCGCCAGGCGCGGGTTGTCGAGGAGCAGGCGCGCCATCGCCGCCAGGTCGCGAGGGCAGGAGAAGTTGCCGCGGTCCTCGAGACCGTGGGGCGAGCTGAACCTCGTGCACCCGAGACCGAGCCGCTTCGCCTCGGCGTTCATGCGATCGACGAACTTGCCGACGGAGCCGGCGTCGTGAGCGGCGAGCGCGACCGCCGCGTCGTTGCCGGAGACGAGCAGGAGGCCCTTGAGCAGGCCGCCGAGCGGCACCTTCTCGCCCTGCGGCAGCAAGCCGACCTTCGATCCGCCGACCGCTACCGCCTCGCCCCGGATCCGAACTCGCTCATCCGATCGATGACGCTTGGCTATCAGGTGGGCAGTCATCATCTTGGTCAGGCTCGCGATCTTCGCCTCGCGACCGAGGTGACGCTCCCAGAGGACCTCACCGGTATCGACGTCGAACAGCACCCCGGCGCGGGGCGGCCGATCGAAGCGGTGATGCACCGGCATGGGCCCCGCAGTGGGTGCCAGCCCGAGTTTCGTCCCCTGATCCCGGATGCCGGTGCCGGCATCGCTGCCATCGCCCGAGCCAGCGCGGGGCCCACTCCCGCTCGAAGCCCTGGCTCCGGCACTCTTCGTCCTCGCTTGGGCCTCGTCAGGTCCGGTCGCCGAGCTTGACCCCGCGGCGTCTCGCGTGCTCTCGCTCAGACGGGAGGGACCGCCAACCCATAGGCCAACGACCGTGACCAGCACGCCGACGGCGGCGATCGCAGCCAGACGAAGGGGCCACGGGCTGATCCGCCTGCGTCCCTC
>JBPCOO010000085.1:0-2770 GCA_051000155.1 Solirubrobacterales bacterium
CGGCCGCGATCAGCGACTCGATCCGCGCCAGCTCCTGCTCGATGTCTCCGACCATGCCATCGATGCCCTCGCGCGCCTTGACCGCGCTCTTGTCGATGTTGGTCAGCGCCAAGCGCACCGTCTGCGCCCGCTTCAGCGCGGCTCGCGCGGACTCGGCGGCATCGCGGACGCCGGCGGCGTCTACCTCGAGCGACTGGTCGCGGGCCATCAAGACCCGCAGGCGAGCGTAGCGGTAGGCGAGCAGCAGCCCGAGAGCATCGGGCTCTTCGGGATCGACGGCGACGATCAGCTTGTTGCCTTCGTACTCGCAGAGTTCCTCGTGGCCGGCGGGTATCCGGTCCTCGCCCGCGACGACCAGCACCGCGAAGTCGGCCTCGCGCTCGACCATCGCTGCGGCGAGTTCCTCCCGCATCTTGTTCTTGGAGAGCTGGCGATCCTTGTCCTCGAAGACGATCCGGCCCAGGCAGGCACCCTCGGCGCCGCCGATCTCGACCACGGTATCCCCCTTCTTGGTCCCGCCCTCACCCTTGACGTCTCCGGTGTGGACGGCGACGTCACCGCGACCGCTGGCGATCGCCTCGATCGCATCGTGGACCCGCTCCTCAAACGTGCGCCCCTTGCGGGTGCCGGCTTCCTCGGCCTCGGCGAGACGCTCGTCACCCTCGCCCTTCTCCAGCACCCGCCCCAGATTCTCCCGCAGGCCGGAGATCTGCTCCTGCATCGCCCGCGCGTCGGTGCCGTGGCTCTCGCGGAGCTTCGCCAGCTCCTCCCGGTGCCGCTCCTCGATCTCCATCAGCTTCTGGGTCGCGCGGACCTGAACCTTGTTGAGCGGATTGGTGCCGTCCTCAGCCGAGAGCAACTGCATCAGCTGGCCGAGCCGGTTGTCGAAGTGGCTGCCGACGAGCTCCTTGATCTGCTGCTGGACGGAGTCGCTGCGGTCGGCACCGAAGGCGGCCGCGATCTGCTCGGCCAGCTCGGTGCTGCCCGACTCGAGCGTCTCCCCCAGCTCTCCCTTGAGCGCGCCGAGCCCATCCTGCAGCTCCCGCTTGACGTAGTCGACGTTGGCGGCGGTGCCCTCTGCGTCGAGAACTCTGGCGCCGACCTCGATCATCGACCGAACCGTCTCGGCGGCCTCGACGCCGGCCTCCGAGCGCTCGCGTGCGAGCGCGGCCGCGCGTGCGTCTGTGATCGTCAAAGCTTCGATCACCAGACGGTCACCGAGGGCGCGGACCGAGGCACCATCAGGGGTCGGGCGCGCGTCCGCATCGAACGGCAGCTCGTCGAATCGAGGTTGTTCGGATGCCTCCATAGCTATCAAGCTAGTCGTGGCTCCGGACGTCCATCTGACGCCGCAACCCGGATTGCAGACCAAACGGTGAGCAGGCCGAAGGCAGCGAACGCCGATCCCGCCAACTCCGGCGAGGTCAGATCCGCCAGCGCTCCGTCGACGAGGGCCGCCACCGGCCGGGTCCCGAGAAAAGCAAGCCCCCAGAGCGCCATGACCCGGCCCCGCAACTCCTCCGGTACGAACCGCTGGAGCTCACTGTTGATCGAGGCAACCGCGGTCATGAACCCAGCGCCACCGATGTAGAGGCCGAGAAGTGCCATCCAGATCGCGGGCGCGAGCGCCAGCGTCAGCATCCCGGCGGCAAGCGCAAGGCCAGCCGTCGCCGTTGCCTGCTGGGAATCCAATCGATCACGCAAAGCGCGGTTGACGAGTGCGGCGGTGAAGGCTCCGGCGCCGAAGCTGCTCACCATCGCCCCCACCAGCCCGTCGGAACCACCAAGCTGAGCGGCGAGTGGCGGGGTCAGCGTGTTGACCGGGTCGGCGGCGATTCCCACTCCCGCCGTGCCGACCAGGAGCAGGACCGCGACCTTGCGCTCGCGAACGTAGCGGAGCCCCTCGCGAACGGACCCATCACCCCCCTCCCCACGCTCGATCGCCCTGGGAGTGATCAACAGCAGAACGAAGATCAGCAGGCCGTAGCTACAGGCATTGAAGGCGAAGGCGATGGTGGCGTCGCCGACCAGCAAGATCAGCGCGGCGAGTGCGGGACCGAGGGCCCTGGCGAGGTTGAAGGTGACCGAGTTGAGCGCCACCGCATGCTCCAGCTCCTCGTCCTCGACCAGCGCCGGAACGAGGGCCAGCATCGCCGGGATCGAGAAGGCGAGCCCGATCCCGATCCCCAACGTCGCCAACACCACCGGCAGCGGACCGGGTAGCTCGTCCGCGCCCCCTGCCGCGATCGACATCGCCGTCAACGCAACCGCGCACGCCATCGCAAAGCCCTGGGCCCCAATCATCATCCGGCGACGATCCACGCGATCGCTCACCGCCCCCGCGTAGGGCTGAAGGACCATCGAGCCGGCCCAGAGCGCCGCCGAGACGGCGCCTGTCCAGGCGGCCGAGCCGGTGATCTCGAACACGACCACGGCCGCGGCGACGTTGTGAACCCAGGAGCCGACGTTGGAGGCGAGGTTGCCCGCGAAGTAGGGGCCGAAGGTCGGGTCGCGGAGCAGCCCAACGGTTCCTCGGGGCGCTGGATGCTCGCTGCTCACGCAGGCAGGCTAGCCCCGCGAGCGCGCGCGGCGCCGAGCGACGAGAACATGCCGGCAACCGGCAACAGCTCGTCGCTCGGCGGGCGGCTCAGGCCAGGGTCGCTTCGCGCTCGAGACCCGCGATCTCGGCCAGCTCCCCCAAGGACTCGCGCATGCATTCACAAAGGTCATCGAGGTCGTCGACGATCTGCGGGTCCACCACCAGCCCGTA
>JBPCOO010000149.1:0-2680 GCA_051000155.1 Solirubrobacterales bacterium
TCGTGCTCACCTCCCGCTTCGACCTGCCCTGGGAGGCGGGGCTGTTCAGCTCGGGAGCCGGCGAGGTGGTGGTCTTCACCGACTCGACCGACGATCCGCCCGAGACCAGGACCCCGGTGCGGATCGAGCGCACCCGAGGACGGCCCTCGCTGGGTGACGCGCTCGCGTGGTTGCGGGAAAAACGAGACGTCAAAGCGCTGCTGAGCGAGGGCGGCCCGTCGCTCCACGCCGCCCTGCTTGGCGCCGGATTGGTAGACGAACTGTTCATCACCACCGCGGCAACAGTGGTCGGCGGCGCCGGGCCGACCATCCTCGAGGGCCTCGGGGAGGCCGACCGCCCGGTCGAGCTGCGCTGGCTGCTGCGCTCGGGCGGCGAGCTGTTCGCCCGCTACGCGCTCGGCGCCGCCGACTGAGGCCAACCGCCGGTGAAGCTCCCCTCCTCGGGGGTGTGGAACCAGCCACTCTGATCGGGGATCCCGCCGGCGGCCTCCTCCAGCTCCTCCCCGCGGCGAAGCGTTCGCATCGCCACGATCGCGGCCGAGAGGACGAGCGCCAGCCCAAGGCTGAGCTGGACGCTCAGCAAGCCGCGGCGGGTCCAGTAGACGTCCTGGAGGTCCAAGAGCAGCGCCGCCTCGTCGAAGGTGAGGGCCACGCCGACCCCGAAGGGCACCGCCAAAGCCGCCTCGGCGTCCTCATCGGTGACCACCATCGCTCCGGCACCGGAGGCGAAGGCGATCAGGATCCCGGGGACGAAGTGGTGGATGTGGCGCTCGCCGACCTCGAGGTTTCCGAGCGGCCACCAGCCGGAGCGGATCCCGGTGGTGGAGAGCCGGGCGATGCCGAAGGTGAGCGTGAACGAGCCGAGCATGTTCAAGAGCACGGTCTCGGTGCGGGAGGCCGAGGAGTAGCCCCTAATCGCCACCCGCAGGGAGTCCTGGGTTGCCTGCCCGGCGAGGTTGATCCGCTCCGCGGGGGCGTGGTGGTCGATGGCGGCGTCGGCGCGGGCGCGGGCGAGACGACGGCGGAAGCGCCGGATCACCTCGCCCGCGACGAGGGTGCCGGAAGTGCCCGCGGCAAGCGCCGCCAAGGCGAGGGTCAGCCGCTCGGAGCGATCGAGGGTTCCGGCGAGGCGCCGCCGGCTGCGGCTGAGGAGTCCGATGCCGCGCGGGGTTTCCCGGAGCAGGCCCATCAGCTCGTCGCCGCGCGCAGGGCGGGCGGGTTCAGAGGCGCACCAGGTTAGGGGCTTCGACCCCACGTGTGACGCCGCGGAAGTCGACCAGCAAGGAAGCGTCGCGCAGGAGCGAGTCGATGTCGAACTGGGGGTGGGCCGTGATCAGCGCCACCGCATCGGCGTCGCGCACGCCCGCGTCCCACCCGACCGACTCAAGCCCGAGCTGAGGGAGGCTCGGGACCAGGGGATCGTGGTAGCTGACCTCGGCTCCGAGCTCGCGCAGCCGCCGGATGATCTTCAGCGCCGGGGCCTCGCGCAGGTCGGCGACCCCGGTCTTGTAGGAGACGCCGAGGATCAGGACCTTCGATCTGCTGGTCGCAACTCCGGAGCGGTCGAGGGCGCGCTCGATCTTGCCGACGCAGAAGTCAGGGTGGGACTGGTTGACCTTTCCCGCTAGCTCGATGAACTCGGTGACGAAGTCGTGCTCGCGCGCCTTGAAGGCAAGATAGAAAGGATCGATCGGTAGGCAGTGCCCCCCCATCCCCGGACCCGGCTCGAACTTCATGAAACCGAACGGCTTGGTCGCGGCGGCGTCGACCACCTCCCAGATGTCGATCCCGAGGCGGTCGGTGAGCTGGGAGAGCTCATTGACCAAGGCGATGTTGACCGAGCGGAAGATGTTCTCGAGCAGCTTTGTCAACTCGGCCGCCTCCGGCGAGGAGACCGTCACCACCTCGTCGCAGATCAATCGGTAGGCCTCGGCCGCCTTGCCGGCGCACTCGGGCGTGAGGCCACCTACCACCTTGGGCGTGTTGCGGACGGTGTGGTCCTCCCGACCGGGGTCGATCCGCTCGGGGGAGAAGGCGAGGTGGAAGTCCCGGCCGGCCCGGAGCCCCGACTCCTCGAGCAGTGGCAGGAGGTGATCTCGGGTAGTGCCTGGGTACGTGGTCGATTCCAAGATCACGGTTTGGCCCTCCCGCAAGACCTCGGCGAGGGTCTGGGCCGAAGCGGTGATGTAGGAGAGATCAGGCTCGCGGTAGTTGGCGAGCGGCGTCGGGACGCAGATCATGATCGCCTCGCAACGGCCTAGCGCCATCGGGTCGGTCGTGGCGGCGAAGGCGTCGCCGAGCCGAGCGAGGTCGGCGGAGGGAACGTCCTCGATGTCGCTCTCGCCCTGGTTGAGCCGCTCTACCCGCCGGAGGTTGGTGTCGTAGCCGACCACCTCATGCCCGGCCTCGCCGAAGGCGACCCCGAGCGGCAGGCCAACGTATCCCAATCCGACGATCCCGATTCGCATTGGCGGGAGTGTAAGGCCTGAGCGGCCAAGCGCCGGGTTCAGGCGAGGTTGGAGTTGAGAGTCTCCTTGCGCGCGTACATTGCGCGGTCGGCACGGACGAGCAACTCGGCCGCCGTCTCCGAACGGTCCCAGCACTCGATTCCGATCGAGCAGGTCTGGCCTTCCGGCAAGACCTCCCGCAGCCGGTCAGCGACAGCCGCGGCCATTTCCTT
>JBPCOO010000120.1:0-2551 GCA_051000155.1 Solirubrobacterales bacterium
GCGGATCGGAATGGCATCAAGATCCGACCCAGCGCGCCGCCTTCACCCGGGCGAGCTGGATCTGGGTCGGCCTGTTCGCCTTCCGCCTCTCGATCCAGGTGCCGCTGTACGTGACCGAGGCAGTCGGGCCGCTGGCCGCCGCTCGCGTGGTCACCGGCGTGCCCTTGTTTGCGCTCGCCGCCTGGCTCAGCTACCTGATTCTGCGCCCGGTCTTGCCGGGGTCGGTGCTGCCGGGGCGAGGCTGACGGCGCAACCGGACGGCAGAGGCGGCTAGCTCGGCCGGATCGATGATCCACTCGGCGGACTGATCGGTCACCGCGGCAATCCGGTCTACCGCGGGGTCGTCCGGCGGCTCGCCATCTACTTGGCGGCGGCTGAATCCTTGGAGTCAACGAACTTGCGATAGGCGAACAGCAGGATCATGACGCCGATCACCGCGCCCACCAGGCCGCCGAGGTCGAACATGTCGTCGTCGCCAATTCCAAGGCCCACGGTGAAGATCACCCATCCGAGGGCCGCGCCGGCGAGACCGATCAAGATCGTGACGAAGAAGCCGCCCGGATCCTTACCGGGCATCAACAACTTGCCGAGGGCTCCGGCCACCAGGCCGAGGATGAGAGCACCGATCATGACTTACGCTCCTTGGTTGACGGCGCGGCGGGACGACGCGCTGCGTGAAGGGATACCCCCCAAAGGCCGCCCCGTAACTCCGACACGCAGCGGAACTTGGTCGGACCTGCCCCAGATCGGTCTCAGGCCAATGGGTTGACGACTCGCAGATTCGGAAACCGGGAGAAGTCCCGGTCGAGGCTCCAGAGCTGATCGACCCCGTGACCGATACAGATCGCTGCGATCCGAGCGTCATGGACCCGCGGGCCGCTGATCCCGCCGTCGACAACCAGCTGGGACAGATGCTTCCAGTGAGCGCTCGGCTCTCCCAGCATGGTCACGCTTGGGGACTCCAGCCACGCGTCCACCTGGTCACGTGCATCCTCGGGCGGGGTCGGCGGATCGAAGATTCGTGGATGGGTCGCGATCGCCAGGAACTCGTGCACGCATGGCCACGGCAACCCCCACCGGTTCCTTCCTTCAGCGAGCTGGCGGAGGTTCGCCGACGCGTCGGCGTGCATCGGGGACTCCGCCCGATGGGCGTACAAGAGCAGGTTGGTGTCAACGGCGATCAAGCGCCGTGATCTTCGTAGGCGGCCGCACGGAGCTTCTCCCACCCCGCGCCGGCGAACTCCCTGGAGAGACCATTGCCGCCGAAGCTGCAGTCGCGGAGAGTGAACTCCGGTTCTCTAGAGCGGGATTCGATCTCCCTGTCCAGGCCTGCCTCGACCAGCTCCCGCAACGTAGTTCCGTGCTGCTCGTTGAGCGCGCGGGCGCGCTCGATCAACTCATCTCGAATCTCGACCGTGGTTTTCATACGGGTGCCCATATTACTGGACCCGTCGACACGGGCACTACCGAGGCTACCCCTTCTTCGGCGCGTAGATGTCGGTCGCCACGCCCTCGACCACCTCGGCGGCGAAGCTGACCGTCTCCGACAACGTCGGGTGGGGATGGATGGTGAGCCCTACGTCCTCGGCGTAGGCGCCCAGCTCGATCGCCAGCGCCAGCTCCGCGATCAGCTCGCCGGCATTGGGGCCGACGATGCCGGCGCCGAGGATGCGGCCGTCGTCGGGATCGCTGAGGATCTTGGTGAGGCCGTTCGGGCGGCCGATCGAGAGTGCCCTGCCAGACGCCTGCCAGGGGAACTTACCGAGGTCGTAGTCGGTCCCGGCCTCCTTCGCCTCGGTTTCGGTCAGGCCGGTCCAGGCGATCTCGGGGTCGGTGTAGGCGACGGCGGGGATGGTGCGGGCGTCGTAGACGACGTCCTCCCCGGCGATCACCTCGGCGGCGATCACGCCCTCGTAGGTGGCCTTGTGGGCCAGCATCGGCTCGCCGACGATGTCGCCGATCGCGTAGATGTGGGAGACGTTAGTGCGCTGGCGCTCGTCGACCGAGATGGTCCCGTCGTCGTTGACCTCCACCCCGCTCTCGCCCAGCTCGAGCCGGTCGCCGTTGGCGCGGCGCCCGGCGGCGACGAGGACGCGGTCGTAGGTCTTGGGGTCGGGGGCGTCATCGCCGGAGAAGCTGACCTCGAGGCCGCCGTCCCCCGCCTCCACCTTCTCCACCTTGGTTCCCAGCAGGATCTCGCCGTAGCGTCCCTCGATCCGCTTTTGCAGCGGCTTGACCAGGTCCCGGTCGCACCCGGGGATGAGCTGGTCGGTCATCTCAACCACGTCCACCTGCGAGCCGAGCGCGTCGTAGACGCAGGCCATCTCCAGGCCGATGATGCCGCCGCCGATCACCAGCATGCGCTCGGGCAACTCAGCTACCTGGAGGGCCCCGGTGGAATCGACGATGCGCTCGTCGTCGGGCATGTCGGGAAGCTCGAACGGCCGTGAGCCGGCGGCGATGATGGCGTGGGTGAAGTCGATCGTGGTCCCGTCGACGTCGATCTCGTTCGGACTGGTGAACTTTGCCTCCCCGGTGACCACCTTGACCT
>JBPCOO010000265.1:0-10612 GCA_051000155.1 Solirubrobacterales bacterium
TGAAAGCTGATCCGGATTGAGGTATTTTGATCGTGGCTAGTGGAGCGGACTTCATCCAGAACGTCAAGCAGTCGGTCGAGGAGGTGCAGCCCTCCGAGGCCAACGACGAGTTGAGCGGTGCCTCCAACGGTGCCGGCGCCACCCTGGTCGACGTGCGCGAGCAGCACGAGTACGAGGAGCGCCACATCCCGGGCGCCGTCCACGTCCCTCGGGGCCACCTCGAATCGAGGATCGAGCAGTTCCTCCCCGATCGCTCCAAGCGTTTGATCCTCTACTGCGCCTCCGGCAATCGCTCGGCGCTTGCCGCCAAGACCCTGCACGAGGACCTCGGCTACGAGAACGTCGCCTCGATGGCCGGCGGAATCACCCTGTGGAAGGACCGCAACTACGAGACGGTCGTTCCGCGCTCGCTCACCCAGGAGCAGAAGGAGCGCTACAGCCGTCACATCCTCGTCCCGGAGATCGGGCTCGAGGGACAGATGAAGATGCTCGACGCGAAGGTTCTGCTGTTGGGCACAGGAGGGCTCGGCTCGCCGACGGCGCTGTACCTGGCGGCGGCCGGGATCGGCACGCTCGGGCTGGTCGATGACGACGTCGTCGACGCCTCCAACCTCCAGCGCCAGGTCATCCACAACCTCGAGACGATCGACAAGCCGAAGACCTCCTCGGCGCGGCTGGCGATCGAAAAGCTGAATCCCGACGTCGAGGTGGTCGAGCACAACCTCCGGCTCGACTCCGACAACGTGATCGAGCTACTGGACCAATACGACGTCGTCGTCGACGGCGCCGACAACTTCCCCACCCGCTACCTACTCAACGACGCCGCAGTGCGACTGGGCAAGCCGGTCGTGAGCGCCTCGATCCTCGCCTTCGACGGGCAGATCTCGACCTTCGTCCCCCACGAGGGCCCGTGCTATCGCTGCCTCTACCCGACCCCGCCGCCGCCGGAGCTGGCGCCGAGCTGCGGTGCCGCGGGCGTGCTTGGGATGCTCCCCGGGGTGATGGGCCTGATGCAATCGCTCGAGGTGTTCAAGCTGGTCACCGGCCAGGGAACGCCTCTGATCGGCCGCCTGCTCCTGTTCGAGGCGCTCGGCACGACCTTCACCGAGCTCAAGGTGCGGCGCGACCCGAGCTGCCCGGTCTGCGGAGAGGACGCGCCGGAGATCTCCGATGCCGACCTCGGCAAGTTCCCCGACTACGAGGCGTTCTGCGCCGGTCCGGCGGCGGCGCCGGCGCCCGCCTCGGCGTAGATCGACGCCCTCCTTTAGGCTGCCAACGCAATGGCGAAGGTGAAGATCCCACCCGTCCTCCGGCCCCAAACCAATGGGGAGTCCGAGGTGCAGGTCGAAGGCGACGACGTCCGCGCGGTCCTGCGCGGCCTCGCCGATGAGCATTCCGGCACCGAGAAGCAGCTCTTCGATGGCGAGGGCGAGCTCAACCGCTACGTCAACGTCTACCTCAACGACGAGGACGTCCGAGTGCTCGAGGGCCTCGAGACCTCGGTCGGCACCGACGACACGGTTGTCATCCTCCCGGCGATGGCGGGCGGTCGCAGCTAGTCCTCTAACTCTCGCCCCCCGGCGACCTCGGTGAACGCGTCCCAGGAGGGCTTCGGATCGAGATCCCGGTCGAAGAGGCCGGCGGAGGGGCACCAACTGCAGTTCGGGGGGGCATTGGCAGGGTCGCGCCAGGTGTACCAGAGGGCGCCCTCGAGGCGCCACTCCCGCCGGCGCTCGATCAGTGTTCGGTAGACCTCGCCGAGTAGCTCCGCCTGGCGCTCGGGGTCCTTGGAGAGCTGGCCTTCCACCTCACCGTCGGAGCCCCAGCCGATTTCGGTCACGAACATGCCGGCGTCGGGGTCCGCAGCCTCGATCACCTCCCTCATCTCCTCCATCTGGAGCTCGACCGCGCCGATGTTGGGACCGTAGGGATGGATGCCGACGACGTCGACGATCTTGGCGATTCCGCGCTTCGCGTAGAGCTCCTCCAGGTATTCGAAGGAGAGGATCGACTCGCCCGAGGATGGGGTGGCGAACATGCCGCCGGTCATGATCCTCGCGTCGGCGTCGACGTCGGTGATCGCCCGCGCCGTCCGCTTGAGAAGGCGCGCGTACTCGTCGACGTCGGGGGTGGGCTCCCAGAAGGCGGGACCGTTCATCTCGTTCCAGATCTCCCAGGTCTGGGGGGGATTGGGGGCGATGTCGGGCCGGGTCCGCGACAGCAAGCTCCAGAGCTCGCCGTTGGGTCCGTAGCGCTCGACGGCGGCTTTGACGAAGTCGGTCCAGGCGTTGAACGTGGCCGCGTCTCGGACCGGGGGTGTGGTCGGATCGTCGGCGAAGACGGGCGAGGTGCCGAAGAGGTAGGGGACGGGGTCGATCCCCTCGGCGGCCAGCGCGGTCATTAGCCCGTCGTACAGCGACCAGTCATAGCTCGCCCGAGTCCGCTCGACGCGCGCCCAGGAGATCAGCAGGTGGTAGGAACCGACCCCGCCCCGTGCCATTCGGGTGATCTCCACATCGCTGGTGGGATCCTGCGGGGAGACGCCGAAGAAGCTAGATTCGACGCCACTGGGAGGACCACTGGCACCCGTGCCGCAACCGGGTGCGAGCGCGAGCGCGAGCAGGCAGAGCGCCAACGTGGAGCGGATCGTCAATCCGACCTACCTTCGAAAGCGGGAGCGGATCGCGAACCCCCCGGCGAGGACGAGGGGTGTGAGGGCCAGCAGTCCGATCGGCGAGCCCGCGTACTCCCAGATAGCCCCGGCCTCATCGATGCCGCCCTCCCCGACGATGCCGGCGCTACCTGCGACCTCGCCTTCCACCTCGCCGCGGGCCGAACCGCTCAGGCCGGGCAGATCCAGCACGTACTCCTCGCTGGCGGGTTGGTCGGCGGCGGGTGCCGCCACGGGTTGGGCGACCGATGCGATCAGGATGACCGCAAGGAGGCAGGCGCGCCTCGATCTAGACTTGGCAGCAGTAGCCATCGTGTCGAAAGAGTAGTGCCTGAAAAGTTCCCGATACCCCGCTCGTCGAAGACGGCGTGGCCGCAGCTCACCGTCGCCGCGGTGTTCGCCGTCCTGGCGTTTGCACAGGGGGGGTTTTATCCGCCCGCTTTCGCCTCGATCGCGATCGCGACCTGGCTCGCCATCGGCGCGCTAGCGCTGAGACCCTCCGACGCACACGGCGCGCTCCCGGCCCCGGCGGTGGCGGTGGTCTTGGTCGGAGCCGCGCTCGTGGCCTGGACCGGGCTGTCGCTGGCGTGGGCCTCCGATCGCGGCGCCGGCTACGAGGACCTGGTCCGCGGTCTCGCCTACCTCGGGATCTTTCTCGTCCTGATCCTGTGGCGAGCGCAGGGCCGGCTCTGTTTGAAGGGGCTGGCGATTGGCGGCGGGACGGTGGTCGTCGTCGCACTCCTCAGCCGGCTGCTGGGGCTCGGCGACGACGGGTTCGCCGTCGAGCTGCCCGCCGCGGCGGGCCGCCTCAGCTTTCCGTTGGGCTATTGGAACGCGCTCGGGCTGCTGGCGGCGGTGGTTGCCACCCTCTCGGTTTGGCTGGCCGGCGCCTCGAAGCAGCGCTGGGGCATGGCCGCCGCCGGCCTGCTGCCGATCTGCGGCTCGGTCATCCTGCTCACCGGCTCGCGCGGTGCGCTCGTCGCGGCGACGGTGGGCGCAGCGACAGCGGTGAGCTTCTCCCAGCGACGCCGGTGGGCCTTGGCAGCGCTTCTGCTCGCGGCCGTTACAAGTGTGCCGGGACTGGTCGCGATGGCCGCGATCGGCGAGATCCGAACCGGGACGCTCGGCGCCTTCGCGCCGACTGGGCTCGTCGTGGTCCTGCTGGTCGCGGCCGCGGCCGCGGCCACCGCTCGCCACCACCGCAGGCTCGCTCCCCGCATCGGGAGGCCGAGCTTCCGTCCCACCCGGATCCAGATCGGAGCTCTGATCGCGATCTTGGGCGGGCTGGTGATCGTGGTCGGGCCGGGCCTGCTGACGGGCGACCTCGGAGCCGGCGATCCCGCGCCCGAGGTTAGCCCCGGTCAGTCGGCGCTTACCTCCGGAAGCGGTCGCTCGGCTTTTTGGTCGGTGGCGCTGGAGGCTTTCGCTGAGGAGCCGGTCCGCGGTCTGGGCGCCGGTGGCTACGAGAACTGGTGGAACGCCAATGGGGAGCTGCCGGTCTCGATCGAGAACGCTCATTCGGCCCCGATCGAGACGCTGGCTGAGCTGGGCCTCGTGGGCTTTCTGCTGCTGATCGCGGTCGCCGTGGTGGTCGTCGGCACCGCCGTGCGTTGCCTGCGGATTGCGGACCCCGAAACGCGTGAGACCGTGGGCGCGGCATTGGCGGTGGTGTTGGTGGTCGCGATCGGCTCCTCCCTCGACTGGATCTACGAGATGCCTGCAGCGTTCGTGGGCGGCGTGGTGGCCGCGGCGGTGATCTGCGGGGAGCCGGCTCCCCGATCCCCTCGCAGCCGCCGGGCCGAGGTCGGCGCGTCGACTTCACGATGGCGTCTGGCGTTGGTCCCGGTAGCCGCCGCTTCGGTGGTCGCGGCCGCGGCCTTAGCCGTCGGGTCGAGCCAGCTCGAGTTGAGCGAGGACGCCTTCGAGCGGGGGGACCTGGTCGAGGCCGCCCGTGCGGCCCGGACCGCTTCCCGGTTCATCCCCTGGAGCGCTGAGCCGGACCTGGTCGTGGCGGAGATCGAGTCGTTGGCCGGTAACGTCGATGCAGCCACCCGCGGCGCCGAGGAGGCAATCCGCAAGAATCCGGCCGACTACCGGGGTTGGCTCCTGTTGGCAGTGGTTCGCCTCCAGCTCGGTGATCGCGAGGCCGCCGAGGCTTACTCCACGAGGGCGGTCGACCTGGCCCGGCAGGTCCTGCCGAGGGCCGTCGTCGAGCTGCGTTCGAGGCCCGCCCCTGGATGAGCGAGAGGGCATCTATCCTCCCACGAAGTAGGAGCACCCGATCAGCGAGCTAGCCACCAACCCCACCGAACCCGAGCCGACCACCGGATCGGCCGCTCCAAATCGGATCGGGCGCACCATCCCCATCGGCGCGCGGCGGCGGGGGGGCAGGCGCTGGCCGCTGGATGCTCGGCGGCGACGAATGCTTGCCGCCGCCGATCTGCTGGCGGGCGCGATCGCGGCCGGGGTCGTCGCCATCCCCGCGACCGGCGCGGCCTGGGCACTGCTGCTCGCGCCGGGGTGGCTCCTGGCGGCGAAGCTCATCGGCCTCTACGACCGCGACCATCGAGCGCTCCGGCACCTCACCTCCGACGAGATTCCATCGATCTTCGCCTGGGCGCTGGCGGTGACCGTGAGCTTGGAGCTGGCGCTCACCGCGACCGAGCCGGGGCCGTTGGGCCCGGCCGCGGCAATCGCCCATGTGGCCGTCGCGATCGCCGCCGCCGTCACCACCCGTTCGATGGCGCGCTGGGCCTGGCTCAGGTGGACGCCACCGGAGCTCGTCGGAATGCTCGGCGACGAGCCCACCCTGGGCCAGATGCGAAAGAAGTTCGGGCTCTTTCGTGACATGAACTTCCAGCTCGCCGCCGAGCGGCGGCTGGATGATCTCGGGGAGCGCGATGAGCGCGAGTTGGAGCTGTGCCGGCTGGTCGGCGGGGTCGACCGGGTGGTGGTCGCGGCGGGCGGGATCGAGGCCGAGCTGATCGCCCGCCTGAGCACCCTCTGTCGCGAGCATCAGGCCAAGCTCAGCGTGGTCTCGCCGTTCCGCGGCCGCGCCCTGCCGGCGCCGCAGGTGACGCAGCTCGCGGATCTCCCCGTCCTCGAATACAACACCTGGGACCCGTCCCGCTCCAGCCTGCTCTTGAAGCGGATGGTCGACCTGATGGTCGCGGTTCCGTCGCTGGTCGTGCTGCTTCCCCTCTACCCCCTGATCGCGCTGGCGATCAAGGCCGACAGTCGGGGTCCGGTGATCTTCTCCCAGGTCCGCGCCGGACTCGGCGGACGACCCTTCCGGATGTACAAGCTGCGCACCATGCGCTCCGGCGCCGAGGCCGACCTCGACCGCTACGTGGATCTCGGTGGATTGGCGGAGCCCGCCTTCAAGCTGGTGGACGATCCCCGCGTGACCCGGGTGGGGAGGATCCTTCGCCGGCTCAGCATCGACGAGCTCCCTCAGCTCGTTAACGTCGCTGTCGGCGAGATGAGCCTCGTCGGCCCGCGGCCCGAGCAGGTGGAGCTGGTTGACCGCTACCGACCGGAGGACCGGATCAGGTTGACGGTGAAGCCGGGGATCACGGGCCCGATGCAGATCTTCGGTCGAGGGGAGCTGAGCTTCTCCGAGCGGATGGCGGTCGAGATCGAATACGTCGAGAACCAGTCACTCGCGCGTGACCTGGGAATCATCATCCACACCTTGCCCGCGGTCGCCCGCGGCACGGGTGCCAGCTAGGGCGCCGGCCGGCGCGAGCACCGCGTCGGAGGGCGAGCCCAGCGCCGTGGAGCCGCTCGACGCTCTGAGCGCCTGTCCGGGCTGCGAATTTCCGCTGGATGCACACCCGCGACCAGCCTCGCCCGCCGATGGGGTGGGGACTGAAGCTTGGGCGCTCCGCGAGTGCTCGCGTTGTGGCTCGGCGATGACGCTCGGGCCGATGCCGGACCCGGTCGAGGCCCATTCAGGCGGCGTCTATGCGCCCGTCCGCGGGGTGGCCTCGAGGGTGGTGCAGCCGCTGCGCCGCTTGGTGGAGTGGGACCGGCGCCGTCTGCTCGGCAGCATGGTCGGGCAGCTTCGGGGGGTCCGGGTGGTGGAGCTCGGTAGTGGCGATGGAGCCCTGCTGCAACTCATGCGAGCGGAAGGGGCGAAGCGGGTCCTGGGGATCGAGCCGGCGACGCCGGCCGGGGCGGGGGAGGCCCTCGCCGCCGGTGGGGAGGGCGCAGAGGTTCTCGGGGTCAGGGTCGAAGAGGTCGACCTCGACCAAGGAGACTGGGACCTGGTCGTCTGCTGGCATAGCCTCGAGCATCTGCCCGACCCCGAGGCGGCCCTCGAGCGGATCTCGGGTTGGCTGACGTCCGGAGGCAGGCTCATAGTAGCCGTACCCGATCGCAGCGGTTTGCAGTCACGGATCGGGGGCGACCGCTGGTTCCACCAGGACATCCCCCGGCACCGAAGCCATTGGAGCCGGCGAGGGATCGGCCTTGCCCTCCAGCGACACGGCTTCGTCGTCGAGCGCACCCGCCACGCAGCGCTCGACGGGGGTCCGCTCGGAATGTGGCAGACGATTCTCAATCGGTTGACGCGGCAACCCAACTTCGCCTTCCGACTGCTCAAACGGGACGCCGAGCTGAAGTTGAGGCCCTTCGATCTCGCGGTGACGGTGCTGATGGGCCTTCCCCTGATCCCGCTTGCCGCTGCCGCCGAGGCTCTCGCCGGCCTGGCCGGGTGCGGGGGCACGCTCGTGATCGGCGCGCGGAAGCCGTGAGAGGGACGAGCGTGCTGATCGCCTCGCGCGGCCCGGCCGACCGGCTGGACCGTCTGCTGGGGTCGATTGACTCCGGCGCCACCGAGGTCATCGTGGTCGACAACGGCTCGCCCGGGGGTGAGGTCAGCCGTTGTAGCGAGAGCTACGAGCGCGCCCGCGCGCTCCGGTTGGAACAGAACGCCGGCTTCTCCCGCGCGGTCAATCTCGCGGCGGCGCAGGCCCGCGGCGAGGCGATCGTGCTCTTGAACGACGACTGCGTCTGCGAGCCGGGGTTCGTCGAGGCGCTGACGCGGCGGATCGATCCGCGCGCGGGGGTGGGGATGGCCGCCGCGGTGCTGCTGGAGCCCGGCGAGGCCGGCTTGATCGATAGCGCCGGGATGGAGCTCGACTCGACCCTGCTCGTCTACGACTATCTCAACGGCGAGCCGCTCGAGTTGGCGGCGAACGCTCCCGCTCCCTTCGGGCCCTCCGCCGCGGCGGCGGCCTTCGACCGAGATCTGTTCCTCGACCACGGCGGCTTCGACGAGCGCATCTTCGCCTACTGGGAGGACGTTGACCTGGTCCTGCGGATGCGCCGGGACGGGATCGGATGTGCGCTCGCCGCGGATGCGGTAGGCGAGCATCACCATTCGGCCACGCTCGGCTCCGGATCGGCCGCGAAGAACCGCTTGATGGGCTTCGGTCGCGGCTACGTACTGCGCAAGTGGGGCGTCCTGAGCCCGGCTCGAGCGTCCGCGGTGCTGGCTCGCGAGCTGGCTCTGATTGCGGGGCAAGCGGTGATCGATCGCAACCTGGCCGGAGCCCCGGCCCGGTTGCGCGGTTGGCGTGCCGCGGCGCCCAGCGAGGAGTACCCGGCCGAGCTGCTGGCGCGGGGGGGAGGGGCCGGGCTGATACGGACCCTCGCCCGTCGCCTCGCCCGCCGCCGCCGTCTCGCCTCGCGCTGAGGGCGCTACGACAATCGACGGCGGGCGAGGCTCACCAGCAGCTTGACCCCGATCCCGAGATAGATGCCCAGGTCGTAGACGGCGCCGCGCCTGCCGGCGTAGTGGGCCCGGTAGAAGCGTCCCATGCCGCGGTGGAAATAGATCTCGAGCCTTGCGGTCCGCTTGCCGCCGGTGGTGCCGGCCTTGGTGTGGAGAGCGCGCGCCGCGGGCTCGTAGTGGGTTTCCCAGCCGGCCTCGCGCAGGCGCCAGTTGAGGTCCAGATCCTCCATGTACATCCAGTAGCCGGGATCGAAGCCCCCGATCGACTCGAATGCTTCGCGTCGCAGAACCATGAAGGCGCCGTTGATGGCATCGGTGGCGCCGCGCTCGACCCACGGTGCGCGGTAGTCGGCCAATGCGCCCCCTCCGAGCCGCCGACCCATTCCCGAGAAATGACCGAACGCGCTCACGGGCGTCGGGAACGATCGCCTCGCGGCGTGGTCGAAGCTGCCGTCCTCCCGGTGGAGCGCGGGACCGACGCACCCCACCCGGGGGCCTTGCTCGAGCACCGCGATCAGGCGGTCCAGCGTGGCTGGGCGGACCGCCACATCTGGATTGAGGATGGCGAGGTAGGGAGCCGACCCGCTCGCCGCGCCGGCGTTGGCGGCGACGCCGAAGCCGACGTTGGAGCCACTTTCAAGGTAGCGGCACTCGGGAAAGTCATCGGTGACCAGGGCTCGCGTGCCGGCGTCGGCAGCGTTGTCCACGATCACGGTTCTCACGCCGCCCGCCGGCGGGTGGGTGCGCAGCGACTGGAGGCACCGGCGGAGTAGCTCGGGCGAGCGGTAGGCGATGACGACTGCGTCGAGGCGCGGTCGGGCCTCGGCTTGCTCCACGTCCCGGGTCCTCAGGGGCGGGCCAGGTCGACGAAGGCGTCGTAGGAAGCCTTGGGCCGGCGGTCGCTGTCGATCAACCCGGCGGTACGACACCAGCGACACCGCGGATCCGGCTGGTCGCGCCAGTAGTACCAGAGAGCACGCTGCACCCCGAGCGAGAGCCTGCGTCGGGAGATCATCCGGAGGGTCAGCTTCAGCGCACGAGCCTGGCCGGGATCATTCTTGACCAGATCGCCCCCCCGCCTTCCGCCCCCTGATCCCCAGCCGACCTCGGTCACCCAGATCGGCTTCAGCGGCAGCCCGGCTCTCACCAGCTCCCCTCGGGCGGATCGGAGGGCAGCTCGCACCCCTCGCATCGAGCGAGCGTAGGGATGGAAGCCGATCGCGTTGAGCTGGGCGACCGCCTCGCTATGGCTCAGCAGGTCCCGGAGGTAGGCGTCCCCGGCGACCCCGCTCGACGCCCCCGGGTTGGCGGTGATGCCGGCGCCGATCAGCCGCGCCTCCGGGTCGATCGATCGGATCGCCCGAGCCGAGATGTCGATCAGGTGGGCGTAGGCGGCGGCGTCCGGCCGGGGCCCCCAGAAGGCGGGATCGTTGGGCTCGTTCCAGATCTGCCAGGTGCGGATTGGCCGGGGCTCGAGCAGGGGGTTGAGTCGCCAGAAGAGCCCGTTGGGGCCGTAGCGGGAGACCAGCTCCTCCAGCAGCCGTTGCCACTGCTTGCTGGCCTCCTCGTTGTAGATCGGGGGGATCGACTCGTCGGTCGAGATCCAGTCGGGGGTCCCGTACAAAAGGGGGAGCAGCTCGATCTCGCGAGTGGCGGTCGAGGTGACGAGCCGGTCGAGCCGTCGCCAGTCGTAGAAGCCCTCGCGTTGGCGCTTTGCGGCCCGGAAGTGGAACAGGACCCGGTAGACGCCGACTCGACTGTCCTCCATCAGCTCGAAGTCCGCCTCGTCGGAGAGAACCCCGCTGACCCCGAAGAAGTCCTCGGAGGCGACCGAAGGAGGCGGAGGCGAGGGCAGGAGCCCCCCGATCACGGCGCTCGAGGTCGTGGCGCCGAGCCCGAGCGAGAGGACGAGGGCCGCCAGCAGGGAGGCCGTGAGGGCGGTCGTGCGAGTGCCCGGACTGCAGCGGCGCGCTCCTCCGGGCCACCCGGCAGCAAATCGCCGCTTCCCACCGCCACCCATCAGCGCTCCAGCACCAGTCCGAGGAACTCGCGGGTGCGCTGCTCCTTCGGGGAATCGATCAACTGCGCCGGCGGGCCGTCCTCGACCACGGCCCCCTCGTCCATGAAGATCACCCGGTCGGCGACCTCGCGGGCGAAGCCGATCTCGTGCGTGACGACGATCATCGTCATCCCCTCGTCGG
>JBPCOO010000266.1:0-8973 GCA_051000155.1 Solirubrobacterales bacterium
GATGCAGATAGTTCTGGAGCAGCTCGTCGGCCGCTTCGACCTTCGCGCCGGCCCCGGGGGACCGGAGGCGACCATCCGCCGGGCAATCACGATCGCACCGGGACGAGGGGCAGAGGTGGCGCTGGAGCGGCGTGAGCCGGTACCGGCCTGAGGTCGAGCGACCCGGCCGACACCGTCGGAGCCCTCAGCCCGGCGGCGGGCTCGGACGGGCGCCGAGGGAGATCAGGTACTCGCGCATCGCTCCCATGCCGCTGATCAGCTTGAGCTTGTCGGGGACCGAGAGCGGGCCGCCGCCGTTGTCGAGCTCGCGGGCGATGATCGCGATGTTGACGTAGCTGCGCTCCGGGTTGAGCCAATCCCCCCAGGGTGAGGTTCGGTACTCAGCGGCGCAGATCAACTCCCGCGCCAGTTCCTCCGCGGATCCACTCGTCCCTTCGGGAACCATCCGCGCCAGATACGTCCAGTAGGCGTGGAGCTCCTCGACTCGCTCGAGACCGCAGACGGGACCGTGGCCGGGAACGATCGTCTCCGGGTTCAGCTCGATGATCCGCTCGAGCGCCGCGATCCAGTTCTCCACCGGTCCCGCCCACATGATCGGAGTAACCCCGCTGAAGACGATGTCGCCGCTGAAGACGGTGCGAACGTCGGCCAGCCAGCCGATCGCGTCGCCGGGGCTGTGGGCCGGGCCAACCTCGATCAGCTCGAGCGTCCGCCCGCCGACCTCGATCGAGGCCTTCCCGGTGAAGGTCCGGTTCGGCAGCCGCGGGTCGAGGTTGGCGAACTCGTAGTTGGAGAGCATCTCGCCGAAGTGGGCGAGGCCGCGCAACTTGTCGCCGCCGGGCATCAGTGGCACCGCCCCTCCGGCGGCGGCGAGCTTGGGCACCGGGCGCATCCGCTGGAGCACCGACGGCGGCTCGTCTTCCATGTGGGCCTTGGCGGCCTCGGTCGCGTGGATGGTCGGACCCCCAAGCAGGCCGTTCCCGTACCAGTGGTCGCCGTCGCCGTGGGTGTTGAAGACCGCGTCGATCGGCTTGCCGTCCCGGGCGGGCGCCATCGCGTCGAGCATCCGGCGGGTCAGGACCTCGTCCCAAAGGGTGTCGATGAGGATGCTGGCATCGGCGCCGCAGATGAGCCCCGCATTGGATTCCCCGAGTCCCCCGTTGGGCTGGATCCAGGCGTAGGTCGACTCCGCCATCTCCTGCAGCGCGCCGTCGAACAGCGGATCGTCGCCGAGCGGCGTCTTGCCGCCGACCGGATGGGAAGCGATGCCCTCCACAGGGGAGGCAGGCTAGCAGCGGGGTCGAGCTATCGCTGCATCTCGTAGGTGCCGGCGAGACCTCTCACCTCGGCCCAGACCGCCTCGAAGCGCTCGTCCTTCACCACCGGCTTGCGGATGGCTCCCAGCGCCCACTCCTGCTGAGCGTCCGTGGACGACGCGCGTCCATGGAGCGCGACCGCGTAGGCGCTGAAGTCCCGAACCAGGACATCGAAGATCTGGTCGAGTAGGTCTGTCGCCAACTCCCGCAGCTTCGCCTCCTCGCAGATGAGCTGACCGTAGGGGATCAGGGTGAACAGCTCCCCGAGGCTGAGCAGGTAGTCGAGATCCTTCTGCTGGGCCTCGTCGGGCGGCGAGGCCTCGAGTAGCTCGACGAACGAGCTCGCGCACTCGACGAAGCGGTCGACGTTGGGCACGCCCTCGAAGGCGGCGAAGGCCCCCCGCCAGTCGGCGAAGCGGATCTTGCCGAGCCCGCGCGCCGGCCCCTGGCGGAAGAGGAACTCGTCATCGGCCTCGTCGTGGCGCTTCGGCGGCGCCTCCAGGGTCTCCTCGGCCATGAACAGGTAGGCGGGCATGAACTTGAGGATCAGGGCGAGGTTGACGTGAACGGTGCCCTCGAGCTTGGGCAGCGCCCGGATGTCCCGCGCCGCCATCTCGAAGTAGGTGTCCTTCTCGAACCCCTTGGCCGCAATCACGTCCCAGAGCAGGTCCACCACCCGCTCGCCCTCGGTTGTCACCTTCATCTTGGTCAGCGGATCGAACAGCAGGTAGCGGCGGTCCTCGGGGGAGGCGCTCCGCATGTAGTCGACCGCGCGCGTGGCGAACAGCTTCATCGCCACCAGCCGGGCGTAGGCGTCGGTGAACGCCTTCTGCACGTGGTTGAAGTCGGTCACCCGCATGCCGTAGAGGACGCGGCCGTCTGCGTGGGTGATCGCCTCGTACAGAGCGTGGGTGCAGATCCCGATCGAGGCGAAGCCGAGGTTGAACTTGCCGACGTTGACGGTGTTGAGCGCCGCGTTGAAGGCCTCGGGCCCGGTGTGGAGGACGTCCTCCTCGGTGACGGGGTAGTCGTCCAGCTCGAAGTTGGAGACGTAGTTCTGTGAGTTGACGACGTTCTTTACCAGCCGGTAGTGGGAGTGCTGGCTGTCGGCGGCGAAGAAGACGTAACCCTCGGGTCCCTCGACGCCGTCGATCCGGCCGAACACAGACACCATCCGAGCCTCGTTGCCGTTGCCGATGTTGTACTTGGAGCCGTTGGCGACCCAACCGTCGGGTCCGGGGGTGAGGACCATGTCGGTCGAGTAGATGTCGGCGCCGTGCTCTTTCTCGGAGAGACCGAAGGCGAAGATCGCACCATCGTCCAGCAGCTCGGCGGCGTGCTCACGGGCGCCCTCGTTCTCCGACTGCCAGATCGGCCCCAGTCCGAGGATCGAGACCTGCCAGGTGTACCAGTAGGCGAGCCCGTAGAAGCCGAGGATCTCGTTGAAGGCGGCGATCCGGGAGGTGTCCCAGCGCTTGTCCTTATCGCCGCCGCCGTCGCGGGCTGGCGTCAGCAGCTTGGCAAAGGCGCGCTCGCCGGCTTGAAAGGCGATGAAGTCGCGGTAGAAGGTGCGCTCGTGGTCAGCCTCCTTGAGCGCCTCCTTGCCGCGGGTCTCAAACCAGCTGATGGTCGCCCGCATCAGCCTCCGGGCCTCGTGGTCGAGGTGGGTCCCCTCGTGGGTGTGAGGGTTGAGGAGGACCTCGGCGTTAGAGGCGGCGGGCTCGCTCGAAGCCCCGGTTTCGCTGGTCGCGCTTTCCATCGTCGGCGGCTCCAAATCGGTCGGGTCGGGCCACTCTATTAGCGTTGCCGCCTCATGCAGGCGCGCCTTGACGGAGATTGGGTGGACCGCGGAGCCGAGCGGATCGGCGAGCGACTCGAGCGGGAGGTCGCCGCCCTGGTCGACGTCTCCTCACCCTCGGGAGACGCCGAGGGCGCGGAGGCGGTGATCGCGGTCGCGATCGCCCTGCTCCCGGCCGAGGCCCGGATCGAACGGTTGCCCTGCTCCTCGCCCGACCACGCCGACGATCTGCTGGCAACGGTGGAGGGCAGCGGAAGCGGGCGCCTGCTCCTGCTCGGCCACCTCGACACGGTCATCTCCCACGCTGACCACCACCCGGTCCGCGCCGAGGGCAACCGGCTGTATGGGCCCGGGACGATCGACATGAAGGGGGGCGTGGCGATCTCGCTCGGGATCCTGCGGTTGCTCGCCTCTCAGCCTGAGCTGTACGCCGAGCTGGCGCTGCTTTTGGCGGTCGATGAGGAGTGGCGGCAGGTTCCGTTCGTCCACGCGCCGCGCTTTTTTGGTTGGGACGCTTGCCTCTGTTTTGAGGCGGGGGAGCTGAACGGCGAGGGAGAGGATGCGGTCGTGGTCGCGCGCAAGGCGGCGGGCACCGTCGAGATCCACGCCGACGGCGTCGCCTCCCATTCGGGTTCGGAGCCGGACGATGGCCGCAGCGCACTGCTCGCCCTGTCGGAGATCGCGCTGCGGCTCGCCGGCCGCCACGACCCCGACGGCCCCGACCGGCGCAGCGTGGTGCCGACGATCCTGCGCTCGGGCGAGGCCTTCAACATCGTTCCGGGTGAGGGCGAGCTGTATGTCGACGCCCGCGCCGCCAGCCTCGAGGCGATCGAGGAGCTGGTCGCGGAGGTCCCGGCAGAGCTGGGCGGGGTGGGGCTGCGGGCTCAGATGGGACGGCGCTGGCCGGCGATGGACATGGTCGATGCCGCGCGCGAGCCGCTGTCCCGCGCCTCCGAATTGCTCGGCCGACCGATCATCGGCGCCGAGCGCGGCGGCGCCAGCGACGCCAGCCATCTGGCGGCCGGCGCGGAGATCCTCGCGATCGACGGCCTCGGACCCCTGGGGGCCGGCTCGCACGCGCCCGATGAGCACCTGCTGCTGGACTCGCTCCGCCCCCGCACCGAGGTCGCTTTGGCGCTGGTGGCGGCGGTGTTGGGGTCGGATTAGCTTCCTACGAACGCCTCGGCCATCCGGCACGAGGGCGGCGTCGTGACGGTCGTCCTCTTGACGTCGAACACCCTCCGTGTTCTCGCATTTCAGGTCCACCTCCCAGCGGGAACGACCGGACTCGACGCGGATTCGAAGGCGCAGACGGAGCAGGTCCGGGCGCTCTCGATCCAAAGGGTGGGCAAGGCTCTTGGCCGGCTTACCCCGGCGCTGATCGTGGAGCTGGACGAGGCCTTGCGGATCCACCTTCGACTATGACGCCCGGCGGCCCCGCCGCCCGTCAACTATGTTTGGCCGGCTAGCCAGGGGCGGACGTGCCCCCGGCGTCGATCACAGGAGGAGCCAGATGGCGCGCAAGCAGGTCAAGTCAGTCTCGGGAATGGTGGTCGCGATCACCGGCGGCGCCAGGGGTATCGGCAAGGCGACCGCGCAGTCGCTTCTGCGCCGGGGCGCCCGGGTCTCGATCGGGGATCTCGACGTCGAGCTGGCGGAACAGACGGCGACCGAGCTGGGCGGCAACTGCGTCGCCTTCGAGCTGGACGTCACCGACCGCCCCTCGTTCGAGTCCTACCTCGACTCGACCGAGAAGGAGCTCGGCGGGCTCGACGTGGTCATTAACAACGCCGGGATCATGCCGCTGGGCCCACTCGTCGAGGAGTCGGATGAGACCGCCAAGCTGATGGTGGACATCAACCTCCACGGGGTCATCTTCGGGACCAAGCTGGCGATGGAGCGCCTCGGCTCTCGCGGCAGCGGTCACATCGTCAACATCGCCAGCCAAGCCGGCAAGGGCGGCTTCCCGGGTGGCGCTACCTACTGCGCCACCAAGCATGCGGTGGTCGGCCTCTGCGAGGCGGTCAAGGCCGAGCTGGTGGAGACCGGCGTCGAGGTCTCCTGCGTGATGCCCGCGGTGGTCAACACCGAGCTCGGCTCGGGCCTGCAGAAGGCCCGTGGGGTCAAGTCGCTCGAGCCCGAGGACGTCGCCGAGGCGATCGTCGAGGCGATCGAGACCAACCGCTACGAGGTCTGGGTGCCGAAGGAGAGCCAGTACATCGCCACCGTGATGAACACCGTCCCCCGTCGCGGACGGGAGGCGATCGGCAGGGCGATCGGCGTCGACAAGATCCTCTCCCAGCCGGACAAGCAGACCCGCGCCGCCTACGAGGATCGCGCCTCCCACAGCCGCAGACAGGACACCGAGATTCCGACCGAGTCCGAGAAGTCCGCCGGCAAGAGGTAGAGACGGCGAGGGCCGGCCGAAGCCGACCGGCGCCCTCGTTCATCGTTAGGAGTCGTCGCCCGAGTCCGAGTCGTCCTCGCTCGCGTCGACGTCGTCGGAGCCCGCTGCTTCGGGGGCGTTCTCCGAGTCCTCGGAGCCACCCCCGCCGTCGAGGTCCTTGCCCTCCTCCTTGTCGTTGTCGAGCAGGCCCTCTCGCTGGTAGCTCTCGTCGCGCTCGAACTTCTTCGATGCCTCGAGGTCGCGTTGGTCGACGACCGTCTCGGCGCGGGCGTCGATGGGGTTGGTCCCGGTCGCCTCCTCCTGGCCGTCGTAGTACTCCTTTGAGGTCTCGATCTTTGACGCCTCGGCACTGTCGTCGCCGCCCATGCTGGTGCCGGTGCCCGGCATGGTGATGTCCGGACCGTCGTACTCGGCGTCCTCGCGCGGATCCTGGGGGTAGTCCTTACCGTCCCAGCTCTTGAACCCGCCCTTGAGGTAGCTCGCGGGGATGTCCTCGGAGCGCAGTTTCTCTGCCAGCTTCTCCGATTTCGACCCGTTCGAGCAAACCACCAGGATCGGAACGTCGTCGCCACGCCGGACGTACTTGGCTATCTCCACTAACCGCTCCTCGTCGGACCACATCGCTCCGGGGATGGTGCCCTCGGCGACGTCCTCTTGAGGGCGCACGTCCAGCACCCTCACCTTGTTGCGTCCGCTGAGCAGTCGAGCCTCCTCGACGTCGACCTCCTCGTCTATCTCCTCAGTCTCGGTCTCCTCGCCCACGTCTCTCCTCCTTGGTGGTGTGCCTCAAAACATACCCCTACGGTGCCGATTCCGAACCCGCGCCGAATGCGGGCCGAGCTTGAGGTCCGCACCGGAGACCTTCGGTGCGCTCCGACCGATCGTTCGCATGACGTTCCAAAACCGGGGCAGCTCGGGATAGACGACCGGCTTGCCGGAGGTGATCAGGGCACCCGAAATCGCGCGCTCGGGATCGGCCAGCCGATGATGTTGGTGAACCCGAGGTGGCCGAAGGCGTGTTCGGTGTCCGGTCCGTAGAGGCTCAGATACTGCGCGCCCAGCATGAAGCCGAGACTGAAGCGGGTGGGGAAGCCGAGGGTGAAGTCGATCTCCATGTAGGACTGCTCGGTGGTGGCTCGCCGCATCGTCCGCGGCTCGAAGACCTGCACCCCGTCCAGCTCGCCGCCGCGGCGGAACAGCTCGAACAGGCGGCTGAGCTCGTTGGCGGTGGTGACCGTGTTGCCGGCGGGGATCGTCCCGGTGCGGAACTCGTCGGTGTTGGAGAGCCTGGCCGCGTCGGCGACGCTGACCCCGAGCGCGCGCTTGAGCAGGCCTCCCAGCGGCGGCAGCACCGGGGCGCCGGTGTGGTGGCTGTCGGCGACCTTGTCGGTGTCGGCCGGGTCGACTCCGTAGTTGGTCCAGCGAAAATCGAGCGGGTCCAAGATCAGCTGCGCCAGAACCTCGTCGATCGGCTTGCCCATCACCCGGTGGACCACCTCGCCGAGGATGTAGCCGCCGCTGATCGCGTGGTAGGCGAGGGCGCTGCCGGGACGGGATTGAGGCCGGGCGTCGCAGAGGATCTCGACGATCGCGTCGCGGTCGTGGACGTTTTTCAGGTCGAATGCCTCCTCCGGCAGGTTGGGGACGCCGCCGCGGTGGCTCATCACGTAGGAGAGGGTGATCGTCTCCTTGCCATGGCGGGCGTACTCGGGGATGTACTCGGCGATCCGGTCGCCAATGTGGAGGTGGCCGCGCTCGTCGAGGATGTGGGCGACCATCGCGGTGATCGCCTTCGAGGCGCTGAAGATGGCGTGAGGGGTCTCGGGAGTGTTGGCGACGATCGGCTCGTCGGGCTCGGAGGCCGGGCCGACCCCGCGGGCGTAGCCGATCGCCCGGTCGCAGACGACCTCGCCCTCGCGCCGGACGCAGAGGCTGATCGCCGGATGGACGCCGCTGCGGTAGAGGCGCTCGACCGTCTCCCAGATCCGCTCGACCGAGCGCTGCTCCATGCCGCCGTCGACCGCGGGCGCCTCGGCGGCGACGGTGGTGATCGGTTCGAGGTCGTCGGGGACGTCGATCCGGCGGAAGGGATCTGGGACGACGGGGAGGCGGGGGATTCCAAGGCTGGGGAGCATCGTCGGCAGCCTATTGGGCGCTCCTACTTATTCCCGTCCTCGTGCGCGGCCAGCAGCGCCGCCGCCGCATCGGGAACGTAGGAGGCCGTTTCCCGGGGCGGGCGGATGTATTCGGTATCGACCTCGCGCTTGGGTAGGACGATCTTCTCCGGCTTGCGCCGCTCGAACGGGATCGAGCCGATCAGGTGGGTGATGCAGTTGATCCTGGCGTTGCGCTTGATCTCGGATTCGACCACGTGCCAGGGAGACATCGGGATGTCGGTGTGGACGAACATCTCGTCCTTGGCCTTGGAGTAGTCGACCCAGCGGCGGCGGGACTCGAGGTCCATCGGCGAGAGCTTCCACTGCTTCAACGGGTCCTCGATCCGGGCCTCGAAGCGGCGCTGCTGCTCGTCGTCGGAGACGCTGAACCAGTACTTGATCAGGTAGATCCCGTCCTCGACCAGCATCCGCTCGAAGATCGGCGCCTGCTGGAGGAAGCGCCGGTGCTCCTCAGGCGTGCAGAAGCCCATCACCTTCTCCACCCCGGCGCGGTTGTACCAGGAGCGATCGAAGAGGACGATCTCGCCGGCGGCGGGGAGGTGGGCGATGTAGCGCTGAAAGTACCACTGGCCCTGCTCGCGCTCGGTCGGCGCCGGCAGGGCGGCGATCCGCGCCACCCGCGGGGAGATGTGCTCGGTGATCCGCTTGATCACCCCGCCCTTGCCGGCCGCGTCGCGTCCCTCGAACACCAGAGCCACCCGCGCCCCCGACCGCTTGACCCAGTCGGCCATCTGCACCAGCTCCTCCTGCAAGCGCAACAGCTCCTTCTCGTAGAGCTTCCGCGGCAGCTTCGGGGTCTCGCTGTAGGGCTCGTCGGTGGTCTGATCAGGTGGCTTGCTTTTGGCCAAGGTGGGCTCCTCTCGCTCGGGGATCCATCCTCGCGGAATCGGAGGCTGGGTGCAAGGCGGGGCCGAGCCTCTTAGTTGGTCGGTCTGGCCGGCGTACCGGATTTATCTGATAAGTTGAACCGATGTCGCAAATGACCGCCACCGAAGCCTCTCGCAACTTCTCGGATCTTCTCAACCGAGTCGCAGCCGGAGACGAGGTGGAGTTGACGCGGAGCGGGGCACCGGTCGCCGTGATCAAGCCGGCACGGAGTTCCCTGATATCCCCGGCCGAGCTGATCGCGCTGCTCGCCGAGGGGCCGGCGCTCGATCCGGGTTTCGCCGATGACATCCGCGAGATCCGAGCATCCGTCGCCCCGCCGGTCGATCCATGGCCCTCCTGATCGACACCGATCTCCTGATCGATCTCGAGCGAGGAGCGAAGGGTGCG
>JBPCOO010000272.1:0-4443 GCA_051000155.1 Solirubrobacterales bacterium
GAGTCGCGAGCATCGAGGCGGGGGTGGATCTCGAACAAGGCGATGCCGCGCTCCACGTCCTCGACTTCGAGGGAATGAAACTGACACAGGCTCCGGACTCGTCGCGCCACATACCGCGCGTTCTCGCGGTCGCCCGTCCTGCGGGCGCGTTGATGCGCAAGCTCCTGCAACAGATCGGCAGACGCCTCCCCGCGCAGGCGCCGCGTACCGGCAAGCCGAACTATCTCCTTACAGGGAACCTTGTAGGAATGCTCGCCTCCGAACGCGTAGACGAAGACCGCAGTGTCGTACAGGAAGCGGGTCAATAGTCGAGCTTGACCCGGGAGTCGAGCATCTGCTGCTTCTGATCCTCCCAGTCAGGTTCCCTTCCAGGGGGCGCCTTCATCGCCAATAGCTCGTCTGCCGCTTGGCGAGGCGTCATTACTTTTTCCTCGGCCGGATACGTCTTGTCGATTGCTCGGCGCACCAGCTCGCCGACCGGAGCGCCACTGCGCTTGGAGTGAGTCCGGAGCCGTTCCATCCGGTCACGGTCGACGAGTACTTGGAGCCGCTGGTCCAACATGCTCATACTGTAGCAGGGATGCTCACACGCGAGAACTCAACCTGCCAGCAGCCCCGCCAGTCCCTCGACGGTCCGATCCCAGCTCCGCTCCAGCCGTAACTCCGCGACGCCCTCGCGCATCCGCGCCAGCTCCGCGGGATCGGCCAGTCGCTCGATCGCCGCAGTCAGCTCGCCGACGTCCGGGTTCCAGGCGGGGATGCCGGAACGGGCCGTCCCCTTTTGCTCTGAGGCCACGAGGATGCCGCTGCGGCCGTCGATCACCATCTCCGACATCGGCGGCCTGTCGTTGGTGATGATCGGCATGCCGAAGGCGGTCGCCTCGTACAGCGGCAGTCCGAGACCCTCCCAGCGCGTGGGAGCAAGCAGGACATTGGCGGCGCTGAACTCGCGCCGGTGGGCGGCTTCCGGCAGGTCCTCCAGCGAGAGCGCGATTCGGGGATCTGACTCGGCCGCCTCCCGCAAGAACTCGTCGTTGCGGGGGACCTGGGCGGAGATGAGGAGCTGAGCGTGCGGGGCCTCCGCGGTGCCGAACGCCTTGATCACCTTGCGGATCGGCTTGCGCTTGCCGAGGAAGCTTCCGGGGAACCAGAAGCGGATCGGATCGCCCGGCTGAGGCCTCGCGCGTTCGGGCGCCGCGTCGAGCAGCTCCGGATGGATTCCCCACTGGATGTAGCTGCTCTGAAGGCCGAGTTCGGCGTAGCGCTCATGCTCGGCCCGGGTGAGCGCGTAGACCGTCTCGTATGCCTCGCGTGCCGGCGCGACATGCTCGGGGGCGAAGTACTCCCAGACGAAGCGACCGATGGTGCGGACGCCACGCTCGCGAAGGGTTCGCATAGCCTCGAACTGGTAGTTCTCGTCGCAGAGGATCGCCTCGATCCCGTTCTGCTCGACCCAGTCGACGTATTCGGCGGACGGGAGCTCGTGGGTGGAGCCGTGGGCCACGCGCGGCTGTTCCCAGACCGGGTCGGCGGCGGCGGTCGCCGTGGCCTGCTCGGCCCTGGGACCCGACCCCGGCCGGGCGAGCACGAAGGTCTCGTGCCCGAGCTCTTCGAGGGCTGAGCGGATCTGCCGGGCGACCACCGCTTGGCCGGAGGCGCTCCACTTGCTGACGATTCCGACCCTCATCTCGACGGCCTGTGTTCGGATGCGCGCCTGCCCTCGAGCAACGGACGGCGTCGTCGCGCCCTCATCGCTTTCGCAGCAGGGTGATCCCGTCGGCGATCGGGACCATCGCCAGGTCGAAGCGCTCGTCGGTGGCGAGTTCGCGGTTGAGCTGATCGATCGCAACCGTGTCGGGCTCATCGGGGTCGGGATCGACGACGTCGCCTTCCCAGAGGACGTTGTCGACGACGATCAGCCCTCCCGTTCGCAACAGCCGGTAGCAACTCTCCAGATAGTCGCGGTAGCCGGTCTTGTCGGCGTCGATGAAGGCGAGGTCGAACGGTTCGACGCCGCCGCCAGCGATCGCCGCCAGCGCCTCGGACGCGGGTCCCACCCGCAACTCGATCAGCCCGTCGACCTCTGCCTCGACGAAATTGTCCCGGGCGATCTTCGCACGCTCGGGATCGAGCTCCAGCGCCACCAGCCTGCCATCGACGGTGAGGCCGCGAGCCAGGCAGATTGCCGAGTAACCGGTGAAGGTGCCCACCTCGATCGCGCGGCGGGTACCGATCAGCCGTGCCAGCATCGTTAGCAGCGCGCCCTGATCGGGGGCGACCTGCATCCGCGCCGCGTCGCCCATCGCCTCGGCCTGTTCGCGCACTCGCCGGAGCACCCCATCCTCGCGGGCCCCGTGCGCGAGCAGGTAGGCGTAGAGGTCGGAATCGAGCGCGGTGAACTTCTCGGTCGACACGATCAGGAGGCGGTGACGGTGCCGACCTCGTAGCCCAGCTCCCCGAGCAGCTCCCCGGCGGCGGCGTCGAAGGACTCGACATCCGCCGGCTCCATCTTCTCCTTCCAGCGGTACATGGCGGTGGGATCCGGTGGCTTCTGCGTCATCGCGTGAGCTTCCATCCGCTCGCTGCCGGGGCGGGTCGGCTTGCCGTCGGTGGCCGGGAGGTCGCGCGCCATCTCCGCCATCCGGTCAGCGGCGCGCTCGTAGTAGCGAAGGATGGAAGGGTCCCAGTCGAGCTCGATGAACTCGCAGATCCGCCGCAGGTTGGGCTCGGTGTCGGTGACCAGATCCTCGTAGCGGAGCTCGAGGTAGTGGTCGAGCTTTGCGCCGTGCTTCTGGGCGCGGCGGATCCGGCGCCGCCAGCCCTCGGCGACCTGGCCGGCGGGAGTGCGCTCGCCGTCACCGAGGGTGCGCTTCCAGCGGCTCAGTGCGACGTCGCGGCCGTCGCGGATGACATGGATGAAGCGCGCCTCCGGCAGGGCCTGGGAGATCTTTCGCATCTTGCGGACGTAGGCGGGCGTCTTTTCCCCCCAGCGCGGCTTGTCCTGGCGCTCGAGGTAGATCCCGTAAAAGGCGCGCAGGGCCGAGGCGGCCTCGAACTCCTCCAGCGCCCGGAACCGCTCCAGCACCTCCTCGGTGGAGATGTGGAGGTCCCCCCACTGGCGTACGTCGGCCATCAGCCGAACCGCGGCCTCCGGTGGCGCGCCGTCGGAGATCGCGTCGATCAGGTCGGGGACGAAGTGAGTCTCCGGCGGGATCGCCAGCTCCGGATGCGCGTCCAGCATCAACCGCAGCATCGTCGTCCCCGAGCGTCCGACGCCGACGATGAAGGGGACGGGGGGGAGGTCGGTCTTCTGCTTCTTTCCGAACAAGGCCATGCGATTTCTAGGGTCGCAGGATCAGGGCTGGCTTGCAGCTCGGCCCTGTGCTCGGCCCCAGCCCCGGGGAGGCCGCCGAGGCGACGAGCATCCGTGCGCCGGAGCTGGTGCTCAACCCCTGCCCAGGTAAGTCCCTCCGGAGTCAGCCGAGCTGCTCGCCGCCGCGATCCGCGAGCTGATGGAGGCGACCGGTGTGTGAGCGCGACGACGGACTTGAGATCGTCGTCCGCGACAACGGCATCGACGGCGCCTCGCTCGAGGAGCCCGCGGCCTCCGCGGCCTGGCGGACCGAATCGCCACCCACGGCGGCAACTCGAGGTGCTCAGCGCGAAGGGAGAGGGGACGATGCTGCGAGCGTTGATCCTGGTGTCCGACCCGGCGGACGGAGCGAAGCAACCCTTTGGTCGTCCTGGCGCTGAGCCGCCCGCCGGCGCTTGAGCCTGCCGGTCCGTCAGGCGTCAGGGCAGCCAGGTGCGGCGACCAACTCCGCCAACCGGCAGAACGCCGG
This sequence comes from Solirubrobacterales bacterium, assembly GCA_051000155.1. Taxonomy (GTDB): domain Bacteria; phylum Actinomycetota; class Thermoleophilia; order Solirubrobacterales; family 70-9; genus CAXMST01. Next base: position 3,843 of record JBPCOO010000272.1, read on the forward strand.
CTTCGGCGTCGTCATATCGGCCTCGACCACGCCGTAGCCGGCCTCGACCGGGAACTCCGGGTCGAGCTGGTCGTAGAGGCGGTGGACGATCATCACCGGGATCGACCTCGCCAGGGCGATCGCGTACAGCTCCGCCAACTCGGCCGCCTGGCTCTCGGGATCGACCGAGCTCTTGCCGGCGGTGCTCACGCCGACCTCGGTGATCCAGATCGGCAGCTCAACTTCGGCGGCGACCATCGCGGCCTCGGCCTCGCTGATCATCCGCTCAGCCTTCGGCGCCACGCTCCTGCCCGGCTCGAACACGGAGTAGGGATGGAGGCCGATCGCGTCAACCGCCTCGAGGCCGCCGCCCGCTAAGACCTCGGCCAGGTATCCGGTCCACTCGGTCCGCTCGGGGTCGCTCTCCAGCACCGGCGAGAGCCCCGCGGCCACCACTGGGACGCCGGTCTCGGTCGCCGCTACCGCATCGGCGACCGCGGTGAGCATCTCCGCGTAGAACTTCGGTCCGCCCGAGCCGATGAAGAAGCGCTCGAGGTTGGGTTCGTTCCAGACCTCGATCCCGGCCGAGTCCGGATAGCGCTCCGCTACCGCGGCGACGAAG
>JBPCOO010000324.1:0-2788 GCA_051000155.1 Solirubrobacterales bacterium
CGATCGCCTTGGAGGCCGGGGTCGAGGGAGAGGGCTCGGTGCTGCTGCCGGGGCGTCTGCTCGCGGACCTCGCCCGGGCGCTGCCCCGCGGCGAGGTGACCATCTCCGAGCGCACCGACAAGGGCGATGTCGAGATCATCGCCGGCACCGCCCAGTTTCACCTGCGCGTGTTGCCGCTCGAGGATTTCCCAACGCTGCCGAGCTTCGAGGGCGACTCGTTGACGATGCCCGCTGCCGCCCTGGCCGAGACGGTGGACCGGGTCGCCCGCGCCGCCTCCCGCGACGAGGTCCGGCCGATCCTCACCGGAATCATGGTCAGCGTCGCCGATTCAACCCTGACCATGGTCGCCACCGACTCCTACCGGCTGTCGGTCAAGCACACCGAGTTGGAGCACGCCCCGGAGACGCCGTTCGAGGCGAACGTACCGGCCCGAGCGCTTCGAGAGCTGGCGCGGGTGGTGTCCCAGAACGAGATCGAGAAGATCGAGATCGCGCTGCCGGGTAGCCAGATCGTCTTCCGCGCCGGCGACTTCGTCATCTCCTCGCGCCTGATCGACGGCCAGTTCCCCAGCTACCGCCAACTACTGCCGGACTCATTCGATCACGACATCCGGCTCCCCCGCAGCGAGATGCTGGATGTGACCCGGAGGATTCGCCACCTTGCTCAGCGCAACGCTCCCCTACGGCTCAAGTTCAGCGAAGGTGAGCTGACCGTCTCGGCCGAGACGCCCGAGATCGGCGATGCCTCCGAGTCGATGCCGTGCGCATTCGAAGGCGAGGAGCTGGAGATCGCCTTCAATCCGCAGTTCTTCATCGAGGGGATCGAGAGCGTCGAGGGTGAGGAGATCGTGCTGAGGCTGACATCGCCCCTGCGCCCCGGGCTATTGGTCCCGGTCGCCGATGAGGGCTTCAGCTACCTGGTGATGCCGATCCGGCTCAACGTCTGAGCGCTGGTTGCGGGTGCTGGTTGAGCGGGTAGGGACCCGGGCCTTCCGCAACCTCGCCGACGCCACGACCGAGCTGGCACCGGGTCTGACCGTGCTCGCCGGCCCCAACGGCGCGGGCAAGACCAACCTGCTCGAGGCGCTCTTCTTCGGTCTCACCGGGCGCTCGCCGCGCACCCGCCGCGAGCGCGAGCTGATCCGCTTTGGCGAGACGATGGCCCGCAGTGAGGTGGCGCTGGTCCCCGGGCCGGGGGAGGAGGGGGAGCCGGCGCGTATGCTCAGCTCGATCTCGGCTACCGAGGGACGCCATCGGCGGATCGATGGGCGGCCGTTGGCGGCGGAGGATGAACGGCGACGCCCGGCGGTGAGCCTGTTCATGCCGGACCGATTGGCGCTGGTCAAGGGACCGCCCTCCCCGCGGCGGGCGCATCTCGACCGGGTTGCCGCCGCGGTCTGGCCGGCCAGGGCCGGGGCACGCCGGGGCTACGGGGAGGCGCTGGCTCAGCGCAACGCGCTCCTGGCTCGGCTCAAGCGTGGGGGAGACCCGGGGACGCTCGAGCCCTGGGACGCGGCGCTCGCCGGAGCCGCGGTGGAGCTGGTCGCCGCCCGCGCCGCCTCCGCGGAGCTCCTGGCGGAGCCGTTCGTCATCGCGGCGGGCGAGCTGGGGCTCGAGGGTGAGGCGTCGCTCACCTACCGCCCCCGGACGGACGAGCTCGATCGCGACGAGATCAGGGTGGAGCTGGAACGCCGGCGGGAGGCCGACCGGCGCCGAGGGTACTCGGCCTGGGGACCCCACCTGGACGAGATCGTCCTCGCACGCGATGGCCGCGAGCTTCGCCGATACGGCTCCCAGGGCGAGCAGCGGCTGGGGCTACTCGCCCTCCTGTTCGCCGAGCGGGCCGCGCTGGGGGAGGCACGTCGTAGCCTGCCGGTGATGCTTCTTGACGATGTCATGAGCGAGCTGGACCCCGATCGCCGCTCGCGTCTGGTTGACCTGCTCGACGGGGGCCAGGCGCTGGTGACGACCACCGAGGCCGATCACGTGCCCCGTTCCGAGCGGGTCTGGGAGATCGAGGCGGGAGTGGTGGGAAAGTCGAGCGGATGACACCGAAGGCACTCCACCGGATGCGGGACCGGTCCTCCCTGAGGAGTTCGGCACTCCAGTGAGCGAGGGAGCACCCAAGCGCCTCGGCTCGAGCCTCGCCAAGGTGGTCGCCGCCCGCGCTCCCCAGACCCTACTCGCCGAGGTGCAGATGGCCTGGCCGGAGGTGGCGGGTCCGCAGATATCGGCCAATGCGGAGCCCGTGAGCGAACGTGACGGCGCGGTCACGATCGCCTGCGCCACCGGACCCTGGTCGCAGGAGCTGGAGATGATCAGCGACACCCTGCTGGAACGGCTCTCGGGTGCTCTCGGGGAGGGCCGGATTGAGCGCCTCCGCTTCACCGCTGATCTGGCCCGGCACCGGTAACGCGCGGACCTGCGACTGATTATGCGCTTTTGCAGGTATTTTGTGACAGAGTTGGCACCAACGCCGGGGTCGGAGCCTGTTATCCTTATGTCAACCTGACCGGTAGGCCCGTTGAGCCGGTGGCCGTCGAGCTGCCGCCGATCGTCGGCGAGGCTTTCGACCGCCGCTGCCGCCGCGGCGGACGGCAGTATGAACGTAACCCGAAAGGACCCGAGTGGCCGAAGACAACATAACCTCCGCTGACTATTGCGCCAAGGACATCACCGTCCTCGAGGGCCTCGAGGCCGTGCGCAAGCGGCCCGGCATGTACATCGGCTCGACCGGCCTTCGGGGGGTCCACCACCTGGTCTACGAGGTGCTCGACAACTCCGTCGA
>JBPCOO010000358.1:0-4334 GCA_051000155.1 Solirubrobacterales bacterium
ATCGCCGGGACGGTCGGATGCGGCGGCGATGGGGACGGGATTGAGGGTAGCGCCGCCGCCGCCGCCGCGCCGCCCAGCAAGTGCGTCGAGAGCTGGAACGAGGCTCCCGAGTCGCAAACCTTCGGCCTCCACGCCTATAACGAGCACAACGCTCGCCAGGCCGAGGTGAGTGAGGTCGAGGCCGGTCGCGGATCGATCAACATCCGCCGGGACGAGGCCTGCGCGGTGATCTTCGCGGTGCCGACCACCGACGAGGAGTACGGCGACGTCGGTCTCGCCAAGACCCGCTTCGGCTGGGCCTCGATGCGAGAGCTCGCCCGCAGCGATCTGCAGCGACTGAACGAGCTGCAGGCGAGAGCGTCCGAGCAACCCAACGCCGTCGTCTTCCCCGACGGGACGATCGGCGAGGGGTAGGGGGCAGGCCGGCGGGGATAGCGCTCCTCATCCTCCGCCGGGTCCGCGCTTGAGCGCGAACAGGGCTCCGAGGGCGAACGCCGCGGTGAAGCCCAGCAGAATCACCGCGGAGGGACCGGGGAGGAGGGCGAAGAAGTCTTTGCCGAAGTCTCCGGACTGGCTCAGGATCGGATCGGTGGAGATTCGCTGGTTCATCTCGACCGTGTTGCCGATCCCTGCCAGCGCCCAGCGCGCGGTTACCGCGTATGAGAGGGCCTCCACCAGCTCGCTCATCCGCTCGGTCGGGACCACCGCTCCGGCGAGTAGGAGCTGCGGGATTAGGGTCAGGGGAATCAGGCTGGTCGCCTGCTCCTGAGTGCGGACCGAGGCGGACACCAGCAGCGCCAGCGAGATCGCGGTGAAACTCGCGAGCACCAGCAGGGCGAATACGGCGGCGTAGGTCCCCGGCGGCTCATCCAGTGGGTGGATCGCCAGCACCATGAAGGTGAGCAGCAGCACCTGAGTGCTCACGACCGCGCCCAACAGCAGGAACTTGGAGGCGAGGTAGGCGCTCCAGCGGACTCCGACCGCCGACTCGCGCTCGGCCACCGCCCGCTCCTTGACGATCTCACGAGCGGAGGTGATCGCGCCGAACCAGATCGCCGTCGTCACCAGGATGAACAGCAGCTGGATCGCGTAGCGAGGATCCCCCGAGGTCTCCCCGGGGACCGCGGACTGCTCGAACAGGCCCGAGGTGAAAAGCAGCGCCGTCGCCAGCGCGATCAGCGGCACCTGGCCGAACAGGATCGCCAGGTTGCGGGCGTCGCGGGTGAAGAGCTTGGTGTAGCGACCGGTGAGGGCGCCGAGCTGGGAGAGGGTAGAAGGGCGCTTGCTCGCCGCTGACTGGTCGCCTTTGGCGCTTGAGGCGAAAGCCTCGGGGGGAGGTTCGGGTTCGCGCCCAGCTTCGAACTTGCGGCGCCAGCCCTCGGCATCGCCGCTGAGCAGCGCCCCGTAGATCTCGTCGTAGCTTTCGACGCCGAAGAAGGTGAGCGCCTGCTGCGGGGGCCCAAGGTAGGCCAGCTTGCCGCCGCGCGCCATCACCGCGAGCCGGTCGCAGAGCTCGAGGCTGCCGGTGGCGTGGGTGACGACGACGACGGCCCGCTCCTCCGGATGGGCCAGCTCCCGAAAGAGCTGCATCGTCTGCGCCTCGAGGCCGGGGTCGAGGCCGGTGGTCGGCTCGTCCATCAGCAGCAGGCTGGGACGGTTGAGCAGCTCCGATGCGACCCCGGCCCGCTTGCGCTGACCCCCGGAGAGCAGGCCGACCCGCTTGGAGGCGTGCTCGTCGAGGGAGAGCTCGGCCAGCACCCGCTCGATCGTCCCCTCGGTCTGTCCGGGGGAGCTCTCCGGCGGCAGCCGTAGCCTGGCCGCGTATTGCAGCGCCTCGCGCACGCTCAGGCGCGGGTGGACGATCTCGTCCTGGGGGACGTAGCCGATCTCCCGGGAGCTCTCGGCGATCGGACTACCCCCGAGGGTGACCGACCCGCTGGTTGGCTTGCTCACTCCGGCGAGGAGCTTCAACAGCGTGCTCTTGCCCGAACCGCTCTCGCCGATGACGCAGATCAGCTCGCCCGGTGCGATCGTCGCACTGACCCTATCCAGGATCGGTTGGCCGTCGGCCGTGACGGCGAGACCCTCGGCCCTCAGGCCCACCGGCTCGCGACCCCGCGAGCGGCTCAGCTCGGGAGCCTCCAGTCGCAATGAGACCTCGCCAACGGTGAACTCGTCGCCGTGCCGGATCACGCCGCGGCTGATCTGGCGTCCGCGGAGGGTCGTGCCCGCGTCCGATCGGAGATCACGTAGCTCGACCACTTCGCCGACGCTGACGATCTCCGCGTGGAAGCGGGAGACGGAGGGGTCCTCGAGCACCAGCTCGTTGCTGCGGTTGCGGCCGATCGCCAGCCGGCCACCGGTGTAGCTGACGGTTTGCACGGTCTCCTCGGCGCGGGCCATCGACTCAACCTATTCCAACGCCCCCGCGCTCGCGCCGCCCGGCGCCCGGCGGGCCCTACAGCCCCAGTGCGTCGGTCTCCGCCGGATCGCCCTGGCTGCCCTCGTCCTCCCAGTCGGCGGGCTGGCCGAGGCCGGCGGACTTGACGATCTTCAGGCCCAGCATCGCGCACTTCATCCGGGTGGCGGAGATCTCGATGCCCAGCAGCTCGAGCACCTCCTCCTTGGGGATCCGGAGCAGCTCCTTGCGGGTGCGGCCGACCAACTCGTCGGTCAGCAACGAGGTTGCCGCGGTCGAGATCGCGCAGCCCTGCCCGTCGAAGGAGACCTCGCTCACCCGGTCGTCCGAGTCGAGCTTGATGAAGACGTGCTGCTCGTCCCCGCAAAAGGGATTGGTGTCCTCGAAGTCGAGGTCGAAGTCCTCCAATCGCCCGAAGTTGTGCGGGCGCTTGTAGTGCTCGAGGATCTGATCACGGTAGAGCTCGTCCATGGTCGCTCAGCCCCCGGCGAAGATCGAGCGGGCGTCGGCGAGGCCCTCGACCAGGCGGTCGATCTCCTCCGGAATGGTGTAGATGCCGAAGCTGGCGCGGGCGGTGGCGGCGACGCCGAGGCGCTCCATCAAGGGCTGGGCGCAGTGATGGCCGGCGCGGACCGCTACCCCGTGGCGGTCGAGGATCTCGGCGATGTCGTGGCCGTGGACCCCCTCCAGCTCGAAGCTCACCGGACCCATCCGACCCTCGCCGCGAGCGGGTCCGAACACCCTCACGTCGTCGAGTTGACCGAGGCGAGCCATCGCGTAGTCGGCGACCTCGGCCTCGTGGGCTGCGACCCGATCCATGCCGACGCCGTCGAGCCAGCGGATCGCTGAGGCCAGGCCGATCGCCTGCGCGATCGCCGGGGTTCCGGCTTCGAAGCGGGCAGGGGGGTCGGCGTAGGTCGTTCCGCCGGTGGTGACCTTGCGGATCATCGAGCCACCGCCCATGTAGGGAGGCATATCCCGCAGGAGATCAAGCCGCGCCCAGAGCGCCCCGATCCCGGTCGGGCCGTAGAGCTTGTGACCGGTGATCGCGTAAAAGTCGACATCGAGCTCGCCGACGTCGATGCTGAACTTCGGCGCCGACTGCGCTCCGTCGACCAGCACCAGGGCCCCGGCGGCGTGCGCCCGCGAGGCGATCTCGGCGATCGGGTTGACGGTCCCGAGGACGTTGGAGAGGTGGGTCACGGCCACCAGCTTCGGCCCGCGCTCGAGCTGGCGGTCGAGCTGGTCCATCGCCAGATGCCCGTCGTCGGTGATCCCAACCCAGTCGATCTCGGCTCCGACCCGCTCGGCCAAGAGCTGCCAGGGGACGATGTTGGAGTGGTGCTCGATCTCGGTCAAGACGATCCGGTCGCCGGGGCCGACGTTGGCAACGCCCCAGGTGGCGGCGACCAGGTTGATCGCCTCGGTCGCGTTCCGGGTGAAGATCAGCTCGCGCCGGTCGGCGGCGCCGAGGAAGTCGGCGACGGTCGCGCGGGCGCCCTCGTAGGCGGCGGTCGCCTCGGCCGAGAGCGTGTGCGAGCCGCGGTGGACGTTGGAGTGGTGGCGCCGCTCGTAGCGGCCGACCGCCTCGATCGAGGCGAGCGCGCGCTGGGAGGAGGCACCGGAGTCGAGGTAGGCGATCTGGCTACCGGCGACCTCGCGCTCGAGCGCGGGGAAGGCCGCGCGGATCCTTTCGATCGGGAGGGCGCCGGCCGCCCCGGGTGCTGTGGTCGCGCTGGTCGCCACCTCAGGCCTTCGCCGCGACCTCGTCCTTGATCCAGCCGTAGCCCTTCTCCTCGAGCTCGCTGACCAGCTCGGGACCACCGCGCTTGACGATCCGCCCGTCGTGCATGACGTGGACGTGATCGGGTTCGACCATGTGGAGGATGCGCTGGTAGTGGGTGATGATCAGCAC
>JBPCOO010000373.1:0-11942 GCA_051000155.1 Solirubrobacterales bacterium
TGAAGGTCCGGAGCAACGTCGGAGGGCTCATAGAGGCGGTCGATCTCGATCCCCGAATCGGTGATCGTACGCTCGTCCTCAGGGCCGACGACCGGCGCGATGTAGCGGTAGATGTCCGAGTCGAGGTTCTTGGCGCGCTCGGGGTCGTGGACCTCGGGGACGGACTCTTTCTCGCTCGCTTCCATGCGGCGGGAGGATAGAGCCGCCGGTGGGCCCGGGGCGGCGCGGGGGAGAGGGCCCGGATTCTCGCTCCCGGTCCGAGCGGTCGCCGAGCGGTCGCGGCCTCGGCAGAGTGACCTCTGGCGATACCCGATCCCTTCCCTTTGGGTCTGTTAGGGTGCCCTAATTCCGATGGCCGAGCCGCACCAAAATGCGACGTCGGGGGCTTCCCCGGTCGCCCCCGAGGTTCCGGCCCGTGATCCGCGTGACTGTCCTCGGGGAAAGGTTCCCAACCACGTCCCCGAGGAGTGGTCAGAGGGTCGGCAGCCGCCGACGGGTCCCGGCAGGGATCTCTCCCTCGACCTGATCCGCGGCTTGGCGATGGTGATCCTGATCTTCAACCACACCGCGATCAGCTCGGGGGTCGAGCAGGTGACCGGCTCGGTCGCCTCGGCGGCGGAGATGCTGATCGCGGTCTCCGGGGTTATCGTGGGGATCGTCTTCGGCGCTCGCTGGCGACGGCTAGGCGGCCGGGCGACCACCGGGTTGCTGCTGCGTAGGGCGCGCAAGCTCTACCTCGCATCGGTCGCGGTCGTCGGCCTGGTCGGGATCCTGACCCTGGTCCCATGGCTGGGGACCGAGGCCTTGGTGGCCTCACCGACGATGAGCCCGGCGACCGACAGCTACGCCTATGACGGCTGGGCGCGGACCCTGCTGGCGATCATCAGCTTGGAGGCGGGACCGTGGCAGTTCAACATCCTTGGCTTCTTCATCGCGGTGATCGCCCTCTCCCCGCTCGTCCTCTGGGCTCTCGACCGCGGTGCCTGGCCGCTGGTGCTGCTCGGGAGCCTGGCGCTCTACCTGTTCGACAAGGACTTTCACCCCGATCCGGTGCCGTTCCAGTCCGAGCGGCCGTTTCCGCTCTTGACCTGGCAGATCCTATTCGTCGGCGGGATCGTCTTGGGCTGGCACCGAGCCGGCTTCACTCGCGCCCTCGGCCGGTGGCGCCGTCCGCTGTCAGTGACCGTGGCGGGGGTTGCGGCGGTGAGCGCCGCCGGACTCGTGGCCGCCGGCTTGCTCCTGAGCGAGTCCGCCTGGTCGGAGTGGGAGCTCGCCCACTTCGACAAGGGCACCCTCGACGGCCTCCGGATCATGGTGATGATGGCGTTGACCGCCGGGCTCTATCTCATCTTCCGCCACTTCGAGGAGAGCCTCGGACGCCTCGTCGCACCCCTGCTCCTACCGCTGGGTCAGAACTCCTTCTACGTGTTCATCGTGCACGTCTTCTGGTGCCTCGCGGTCGCGAGCATTCCGGTCCTCGCGGCGGGGGGACTCGGTGCAGTCGGCAACTCGCTGGTCGAGATCACCGGCTTGCTCGCGATCTGGCTGATGGTCAAACGGAGGTTCTTGTTCCGCTGGATCCCGAGGTAGGTCAGCGGTCCGGCAACGGGTGAGTGACGCTCAGCCCGTCGCTACTCCTCTCGCGGGGTAACTCTGAAGATCGAGACGACCTCGACCTGTTCGACGTCCGGATGGGCGATGTAGGCGCTCGGACCGCCGCCGAACCAGCGGGCGCCCTCGTTCATCCCGACGAAGACGCCCGGGTGGTGCTTGCCCTCGCCGTCCTCGACCCAGACGGCGTCGTCCTCGCTGAAACCCTCCTCGATTGGATCCTCGCTCACGCGGCGAAGCTACTACACCGGCGACATCGGAAGGCATCCACGGGCGGCTCCTCACCCACCGGCGATCACCCGGTCCACCACCGCGGCCATCGCTTCTGCGGCGGCCGGATAGGCGAAGCGCGGATCAGCGCCGCCCGCCGCCGTCCCCAGCTCACCCGCCGCCACCTCCCCGAGCAGCGCCGCGATCTCCGGAACGTGGTCGGCGCGGACCACCTCTGCGGCCGCGGTCTCGGCGAGGATCCGGCCTGCCTCGGTCCCGGCACAGAGGCCGACGATCGGCCTGCCCGCCGCCAAATACTCGAACAGCTTGAAGTTGACGAGTTGGCTCCGGGTCGGTTGAGCCAGCAGCACCAACGCGTCGGCGGCCCGCTGGAGCGCGAGCGAGCGGTCGCGCTGGAGGCTCCCGAGCAGGCTCACCTTCGCCGGCGCGGGCACCGATTCCAGCAGCTCGCGCTCATCGGCTCGCAGCGGCCCGGCGATCGCCAGCTCCAGTTCGCCGGCGGCCTCGGGGTCGCTGTCGGCAAGCCCTCCCATCGCCTCGCACAGGGCCCGTGGATCGCGGCCGTAGGATCCGAATCGCCCGGTGTAAACGAGCGAGGTTCGGTCGGGATCCAGTAGCTCCGCCGCCTCGGCCACCGCCTCGGAGGTCGGCTCCGAGTCGGGGTCCCAGGCGTTGTAGATCACCTCGGGATCGGCGACCCAGCGACGCCTCAGATCCTCGGCCGCCGGCTCGCTGACGCAGACGACCGCGTCGGCGGCGCCCAGCAGTCGTCGCTCCATCCGCAGGTCCAGCCGGTGTTGGAGCGAGGTGGGGAATCTGGGCCGCAGCGGCTCGAAGCTCCAGGCGTCGCGTACGTCGGCGACCCAGGGGACGCCACGCCGCTGGAGCGCCCGGCCGAGAAGGTGGGCCGACTCCGGGGGGGAAGTGGTGATCACCGCGTCGAAGTTGCGCTCCCGATGGGCGCCGATCGCCAGCCTGCGCGCAAACGGCTCCCAGGCGAGGCGCAGCGGCTCGGGCCAGATCGCGTAGCTGAGCGGATGGGGCTTGCCGCCGTAGGTGTCGGAGTCGAACAGCGAGTCGATCCGCTCGTGTCCGGCCATCCGGGCGCGGATCCGCTGGAGGTCGTTTGCGCGCAAGACCTCGACTTCCGGGATCCCTGGATCCTCGTCGCCGAAGGCGTTGGTGGTGAGAACCGAGACGCGGTGGCCGAGCCGAGCCAGATACTTGGCCATCGCCGCCGGCCTCTGGGCGCCGGTGTCCCGGGTGGGGGGGAAGAAGTAGGAGACGAGCAGGATCGAACGGGGGCTCACTAGCGCCCTCCGAGCTTAGCCCGCCGAGCCTCGATCGCTTGCTCGTAGGCTGCCTCGATCCGGTCGAGGAGTGCGGGCCACGCCCAGCGCTCCTCGCACACGCGCCGACAGCGGAGACCCATCTCCGCCCTTCCCTCCGGACCAAGCGCCACCAGGCCGTCGAGGGCGGTGGCCACGCCCTCAACGTCGCCGGCGGGTACCAGCAGTCCGGTTTCCCCATCGTCGACGACCGCCGCGACCCCCGGGTAGTCGGTGGCGATCGCCGGCAGCGCGGCGGCGAACGCCTCGATCAGGACGATCCCGAAGGACTCCGGCGGCTCGGTCGTGAGCAGGAACAGGTCGGAGGCGCGCAGGACGTCAGGGAGGTCCGGGTGGGGGACCCGGCCGAGGAAGTGGACCCGGTCATCAACCCCACGGGCGACCGCTTGGGCCTTGAAGCCCTTCAGTAGCTCCCCGCCGCCTGCGACCAGCAGGTGGAGGTCTTGCGAGCCCGCCCGTGCCAGGGCCTCGATCGCCAGATCCAGGCGCTTGAAGTGGTGGGCACGGTCGAGGGTGGCGACGAAGGCGGCGACCACGGCTCCCTCCGGGATGCCGAGCCGGTGTCGGTGGCCGGTGCGGTCGGGACCGGGCGAGAAGGCTTCGATGTCAACTCCGTTGGGAAGCTCCACGAGGCGCTCGGGGGTCCGCTGGAGCGCCCGGCGCAGGTAGCTGACCGATTGGGCGTGGTCCTCGCTCAAGACGAGGACGCGGTCGGCGGCGCGGATCAACGTAGGCGCGACGGTACGCTCGTAGATCTCGAACAGGGCTCCCCGCCGACCACCTCCCACCAGCCGGTTCTTGTAGTGCACGATCAGCGCCGCCGCCCGCCTGCTCCTCCGCAACCGCGCCAGCAGGGTCAGCTCGGAGCCGAAGATGAACGGGTAGTGAAGGTGGACGACGTCGAACCCGTCGAGCCTCGCCAGCTCGGGCAGCAGTGGGGCGTTGCCGATCGCAAACCGTGGCTCGATCCGGTGAACCGTGACGTCGCCGGCATCCGGCACGGTGCCCTCGGACGGGGCGGTGAAGACCTCGACGGTGTGGCCGCGCTCGGCCTGGCCGACGGCGATCCGAAAGGCGGTGTTGCCGGCGCCCCCCGGGTAGGGGGGGAAGGTCGCGGTCAGGTGCGCGATCCGCAGGGCGGGCCCCCTCCCGCTCAGTCGAACTCGCCGATCAGATGGTCGGTGCCGGCGACCTCGATCGTCTTGCGCAGGCCCTCCTCCAGGGGGATCTCCGGCTCCCAGCCGAGCAGATCCTTGGCCCGGGTGATGTCGGGCTGGCGAACCTGCGGGTCATTTACCGGGAGCGCTTCGTAGACGATCTCCGATTTCGATCCGGTCACCTCGATGATCGTCCGAGCGAGCTCCAGCAAGGTCATCTCGTTGGGGTTGCCGATGTTGACCGGCTGGTGCTCGTCGGACTCCATCAACGCGACCAGCCCCCGGATGAGGTCGTCGACGAAGCAGAAGCTGCGAGTTTGGCTGCCATCACCGAAGACGGTCAGCGGCTTCTCCTGGAGCGCCTGGCGCATGAAGGTCGGGATCGCGCGCCCGTCGTGTGGTCTCATCCTGGGCCCGTAGGTGTTGAAAATCCGCACGATCGCCGTGTCCACCCCCTGCTGGCGGTGGTAGGCCATCGTCAGGGCCTCGGCGTAGCGTTTGGCCTCGTCGTAGACGCCGCGGGGGCCGATCGGGTTGACGTGGCCCCAGTAGCTCTCCGGCTGCGGGTGGATCTGCGGGTCGCCGTAGACCTCCGAGGTCGAGGCCAGCAGGAAGCGCGCTCGCTTGAACTTGGCCACCCCGAGCATGTGGTGGGTGCCCTGGGAGCCGACCTTGAGCGTGTGCAGCGGCAGGCGCAGGTAATCGATCGGGCTGGCTGGCGAAGCCAGATGGTAGATCCGGTCCACGGGCTCGTCGATCCGCACCTCCTCGGTGATGTCTTGGGGGAGGAAGAGGAAGTCGCCGTCGCGGATGTGCTCGATGTTGCCCAGCGAGCCGGTGTCGAGGTTGTCGATGCAGATCACCCGGTGCCCCTCGGCCAGGAGGTGCTCGCTCAAATGTGAGCCGAGGAAGCCGGCCCCGCCTGTTACTACGCAAGTGCTCATGAGGAGCGGCGCCGAGCGCCGCGCGGCCAGCATAGTGGCCAATGGGGTCGCCTCGACGGACGGGTTCCGGGCGGCGGGCGGAGGTTCACGGCGGACCGGGGGGCGCGAATCGAGGTTGCGGGATTGGGGTGAGTATGAGCGAGTTGGATCGAGACCTCGAGCGCCTCGGCGACTCGCCGGCGTTGCGCCGGGCCGCAGTTGCCGCCGAGTTGTTCGAGGATCACGCTCCGGCGCTGCTCGGGGGGGCTCGCGCGGCTTCGCTCTGTGCGGCGGACGCCGAGGACGCGCTCCAGCGTGGGCTCGAGGTATTCCTTCGCGAGGGTCCTGTCGGCACGTCGGACCGCCCCCTGGCATGGCTCCGGGTAGTGATCCGAAACGAGGCGATCCTGGTGCGGAAGCGGCGTGAGCGTCTGCTCGGGGTCGACGGGGAGCCTCGCCCGGAACGCACGGAGTCCCCGTGCGGACACCTCGGCCCGCTCCAGCGGCTGCTCGATCGTGAACGCTCCAAGCGGGCAGCCGGCATTTTGGCCCCGCTCAAGCACGACCAGCGCCGCGCCCTCGCGCTCCAGGCCGCCGGTTGCTCGTACGCGGAGATAGCTGCAATCTGCGACTGGACCTACACCAAGGTCAACCGCTCGATCAGCGAGGGGCGCGCCTCGCTCGCGCCGCTCGGCTGAGCTGGCTCACTCACGCCGTCGGCTCCGGCCGACAAGTGGGTCGGGCGTTCCACGTACCTCGGCAGGGCTCACGCCGCTACCTGGCGGCCGGTATGGTCATTCGTCAATAGCCGCGAGCTCGAGTTTCGCAAGCTGTGCCCGCCATGGAGGGCGAGCTAGAGGAGGAGTGGATTGAAAGGCATCGTCTTCAACCTTTTGGAGGAGATCGTCTCCGAGGAGCACGGGCCCGAAACCTGGGATGCACTACTGGACGCGACCGAGTCCAACGGCAGCTACACCTCGCTTGGCAACTATCCCGACGCCGAGCTGCTGGCTCTCGTCGGCGCCGCCTCCACCGCGCTCGACACCCCCGCCGACGATCTCGTCCGTTGGTTCGGCCGCAACGCGATTCCCAAGTTCTACGAGCGCTATCCGCAACTGTTCGACCCTCATCACACCACCAGCGAGTTCGTGGTCACCCTCAACGACATCATCCATCCGGAAGTGAAGAAGCTCTATCCGGGTGCCGACCCTCCCGAGTTCGACTATCACGAGGTGAGCGAGTCGAGAGTGGTGATGGGCTACAGCTCGAAGCGATCACTTTGCGCCTTCGGGGAGGGGTTGCTCTCCGGTGCCGGTGAGCATTACGGCGAGCGGATCGAGATTGCGCGGCCGATGTGCGTCAAGCGCGGCGACGAGCGCTGCGTGTTCGAGGTGGACATCACTTGAGCGCCGAGGCGCCGACCATCGAAGAGCGGCTGGCCAGGGTCGAGCGCCGCCTCGAGCGCGAGCACCGTACTCGCTTGGAGGCCGAGCGGATCGCCGAGGAGACGACGGCTGAGCTGTACGAGAGCCAGCGGGAGCTGGAGCTGATCGGCGAGGTCTCCCATCGTTCGAATCTGGCCGGCGATTTCGGCGAGGCCGTCCGCGTGACCCTCGAGACGGTTTGCGCGCACACGCGGTGGGAGGCCGGGCACGCCTACCTGCTCGATCCCGAGCGGGGCGATCTGCGACCGAGCGGCATCTGGCACGTCAACGCCGCCTCGGGCTTCGACGCCCTGGTGGAGAAGACCATGGACACCCGCTTCGAGATCGGCAAGGGGCTCCCTGGACGGGTGGCCGCGGCGGCAGCTCCCGCCTGCATCCCCGATGTCAAGGGGGATCCGAGCTTTACCCGAGCGGTCGACACCGACCTGGAGATCCGGGGTGCACTTGGATTCCCCGCGCTGGTCGACGACCGCGTGTTCGCGGTGCTCGAGTTCTTCAGCGTCGCCGTCATGCACGAGCATGATCGGATCACCGCGACGCTGTCCACTGTCGGCTCCCAGCTTGGACCGGTACTGGAGCGGATCCTGGTCAGGGAAGAGGTCGAGCGCTACAACCGGCAGCTCGAGGAGGCGAACGAGGAGCTGAAGGAGTTCGCCTACGTTGCCTCCCATGACCTCTCCGAGCCGTTGCGAACAATCTCCGGCTTCGTCCAGTTGCTGCAGTCGCGATACGAGGGCCGGCTCGATTCCGATGCCGACGAATTCATCGGTTACGTCGTTCAGGGAACGAGCCGGATGCAGCGCCTGATCGAGGATCTGCTGGTCTATTCGCGCGTGGGGCGGGCCGAGCTCCGGGTGGGGGCGGTCGAGTTGGAGGAGGTCTTGGAGCGGGTCCGGCGGGCCTACGGCACGGCGATCTCAGAAGCCGACGCCGAACTGGTCGTGGTGGGCACGCTACCGACGGTCGAGGGGGACCCGGCCGAGCTGGAGCGACTGCTCTCCAACCTGATCTCCAACGCGATCAAGTTTCGCGGTGAGCGTGAGCCGCGGGTCACGGTCTCGGCGGCGCGGCGTGCCGACGGGCGGATCGAGGTGCTGGTGGCCGACAACGGCATCGGCATAGAGGCCCGGCATGCGGAGCGCATCTTCCGGGTCTTCCAGCGTCTGCATTCGATCGCAGAATATCCGGGTACGGGTATCGGTCTGTCGATCTGCAAGAAGATCGTCGAGCGCCATGGTGGCTCGATCAGCGCCGCGCCGGGGCCCGAGGGCGGCTCGGTGATGCGATTCGATCTTCCGGCCGCCGGGCAGGAGAACGAGGATGGAGAGGGCATGGACCAATGATGGATGGAGCCCGGCCGATCGAGATCCTGCTGGTGGAGGATGATCCCGCCGACGTGCGGCTGACCCGCGAGGTCCTCGCCGACGGCAAGGTGGTCAACAACCTGCATGACGTCGGCGACGGCGAGGAGGCGATGCGCTTCTTGCGTCGCGAGGGGGATCACGCCGAAGCGCCGCGACCCGATGTCATCCTGTTGGATCTGAACCTGCCGAAGATGGATGGACGCGAGGTGCTGGCCGAGGTCAAAAGCGACCCCGATCTGCTTCAGATACCGGTGATCGCGCTGACCACATCAACCGCCGATCGCGACATCTACGAGGCCTACGAGCATCGTGTCAACGCCTACATCAGCAAGCCGGTCAACCTCGGTGAGTTCGTCGACGTGGTCAGGACGATCGAGAGCTTCTGGTTGACCATCGTCAAGCTGCCCGAGCACAATGAGTGAGTCGGTCCCCCCGGCAGCGACGATCTCACGTCCGAGGTCCGACGGCGTCCTCCGGGTTGTGCTGGTTGAGGACAATCCCGCCGACCGGCGATTGTTCGAGGAGATGGTGGTCGACATCACCGAACCCCGGTTCGAGGTCACCAGCTTCGTCCGGCTGGGTGAGGCCCTCGAGCACCTCGACCGGGAGCCTTTGGCAATCGCCTGCGTTGTCCTCGATCTCTCGCTGCCCGATGCGGAGGGCATCGACGCGATCAATCGGGTTCGGCAGGCGCTGCCGGCGACGGCGGCGGTGGTCCTCACCGGCAGGGAGGACGAGGAGCTGGCGCTGGCAGCGCTTCAGGCGGGCGCGCAGGACTATCTGACGAAGGACCGGATCGACACCGATACGGTCCGGCGGGCCGTGCGCTACGCGGTCGAGCGGATGAGCGCGGAGGTGCATCTCGGTCGCTTGGTCGCCGAGAACGAGCTGATCTTGGAATCGGTCGGCGAGGGTATCTGCGGCATCGACGGCGACGGTCGCATCACCTTCATCAATCCAACCGCAGCGAGCCTGCTCGGCCGGGAGCGGGATGAGCTCGTCGGCGTCGATTGTCATGCGGCCCTTCACGGCGACTCACACCCGGAAGCATCCTGTCCGATCCTCAAGGAGGTCGCGGGCCAGCGGCACCGGCAAGGAATCGAGGACAGCTTCGTCCGCGGCACCGGCGGCCGGATCCCGGTCCAGCGAACGATCAATCCGATCGACTCGGGCGAGGGCGCCGTGGTCAGCTTCAGCGATCTGACCGAGCGCAAGCGATTCGAATCCCAGCTCCGCCACGCCGCCGATCACGATGCGCTCACCAGTCTCTACAACCGTCGCTACTTCGAGCAGCAGCTCGAGCGCGAGATCGCGCTGGCGAGCCGCTACGGCACCGGCGGGGCACTGCTCCTGCTGGACCTCGACGATTTCAAGGCGGTCAACGACATCATCGGCCACCGTGCCGGGGACCAGCTATTGCGAAGCGCCGCGCGTCTTCTCGATGAGGCGTTGAGCGATACCGATGTCGTCGCTCGACTGGGCGGCGATGAGTTCGGGATCCTCGCGAGCAACACCGAGGTCGATCAAGCCAGGGAGATCGGCGAGGAGTTGATCCGGGTGATGCGGGATCACGCTCCGATGATTGGCAGACAGCCGCTGCGGACGCGGGTCAGCATCGGCGCGACCATGCTCGACCGGGAGGAGCTGACCTCCGAGGAGCTTCTGATCGAGGCCGAGGTGGCGATGTATGAGGCCAAGCAGGCCGGCGGGGACCGGCTCGCCTTCTTCCGGCCGGGGGTCTCGCTTGAACGCGCCGGCGGCAGGGGGCTCGGCTGGAGCGAGCGAATCCGCAAGGCGCTCGAGGAGGACCGGTTCACCTTCCACGCCCAGCCGATCTACGACCTGGCCGCCGGGGAGTTCACCCACCTCGAGCTACTGCTGAGGATGGTCGATGCCGATGGCGAGCTGGTCCCGCCCGGCGAGTTCATTCCCGCCGCCGAGCGGTTCGGCCTGATCCAGACCCTCGACGGCTGGATGGTCGGCCAGGCGGCCAAGCTCGCCGCCCGGGCTCGCGACGCTGGCAGGCCCCAGACGATCGAGGTCAACCTCTCCGGAGTCACCATCGGCGATCCGGAGATGCCCGAGGTGATCAAGCGGGCGATCGAGGACTCCGGCTGCGACCCGGGTGCGCTCGTATTCGAGATCACCGAGACCGCGGCGGTGGCTGACCTGAGCCGGGCGAAGGAGTTCGCCGAGCGCATCCGCAGCCTCGGATGCGCATTCGCCCTCGACGACTTTGGCGCCGGCTTCGGCTCCTTCTACTACCTCAAGTACTTCCCGCTCGACTACCTCAAGATCGATGGCGAGTTCGTCAAGAACCTTCCCACGAGTGAGATCGACCAGCGGATGGTGCGGGCGATGGTCGAGGTCGCCCGCGGCCTCGAGCTGAAGACGATCGCCGAGTTCATCGAGGAGGAGGAGTCGGTGGAGATGCTGAAGTCCTACGGGGTAGATTACGGTCAGGGCTTTCACTTGGCGCGGCCGGCGCCAATCCCGGAGGACTGGCCGGAGGGGATCTGAAGCCGGGCCCGCCGGACCCGGCTTCGGCGGCCTAGCCGGTCGGTCCAACGACGGCGCCCGGGGGCTGCCGGGAGTCAGCGGCGGCCGCCCCGCGTCGACTTGCCCCGTTTCCCGTTGCCCTTCGATCCACTCTTGCGCTCCTCGGCGGCGTATGGCGCGAACCTCTTGCCCTCGAGGGTTCTCCGCAGAACCTCGGTGCTACGCGGGTAGTCGCCTACCTCGAAGGGGTTTGCGGCCCCCTCGCCGAAGCCCTGATAGTAGACGGCCATCCGCGCCCGCTTGTGCTTGGCGATCCACTTGGCGAGGGTCGAAACGAACTGAGGATCATCGGCTCCCCAGGGCGCCCACTCGCCGATCATGAACGGCTTCTTCTTGGCGTATTTGCGGTAGAGCGCGTCGAGGCCGCCGAAGTTGGGGTACTTGCCGTAGATGTCGGCGCCGACCCAGTCGAGGTAGGCGTTACCGGGGAAGTAGTCGGCGGGTGCGTTGCCGGGCACGTCGGGGGAGCCTGTTGACTGCGGCACCCAGGCGATCGCGACCTTGGGCTTCGGCAGCGACCTCTTCGTCTTCGCCTTGATTTTGGGCATGCCGAGTTTGCGCAGCTTCTTGTCCACCGCCTTGCGTTTGCCGCCGCGAACGATCAGGGTGAACCGCTTCCAGGCGCGGATGAAGTTCTTGGTCGAGTGCTGGCTGCCGCGCGGGTGCCCCGCCCCGCCGAAGGCGCTGTAACCGTTCCAATGGCCGTTCATCTCGGGGAAGAGGCGGATGTAGGTGGGCCGCTTGCGCTTTGCGAGTCCCTTGGCGAGCTTGAGAATGTAGCGGTCTCCTTTGCCCTTGGCGATCGAGCCGGTGCTGATCTCGGGCTCGCAGCCCCAGCAGCGCGAGGTCGAGAGGCTGAGCATGCCGCGGGTCCGGGTCTCTCGCCAGCGTCGGAGCGCCTCGCCCGGGAAGTTGCCCCACGACTCGAACGACTGCATCACCGCCGGGTGTGCACCGGTCGCATCGCGGTACTCGCGGTAGTCACTTCCCTGGCCGGTGTCGGAGACGCCGGCGAAGATCTTGCCTTTCGGCGGTAGCAGCTCTCCGCCGGATTTCCGCTCGCCCTTGGCGGCGGCGATCCCCGGGGCGGCCAGAAGTAGGCACGCGATTGCCAGCGCCGCCGCAAGCGCGAACGGCAAAGCCTGGAGGCGATGGCGCTGGTCGATCCGCATCGCCACCGGATCGGCACCCGGGGCGCCCAGCATGAGCCGCCGCGGCGAAATCTCAGCCGTTGGTCCAGTGGGGGCGGAGTCTCAAGCTCCCGCGAGAACCCTCGGATTAGGCGAGCTATGCACCTCCAGCG
>JBPCOO010000129.1:0-9439 GCA_051000155.1 Solirubrobacterales bacterium
TTGTCGCCGCGACCGACCCAGCAGGCCGCTGCGAGGGCGGCTGCCTCGGTCACCCGTACCAGTTCCAGCACCAGGTTGCGATCGGGCTCGCCGCCCGAGCGCACGTCTTTGGAGATCACACCCATCAAACAGCCGGTGGCTGGGCTAGACCGTGCCCGGGGTCTTGCGCATGGTGTCCGACTCCTCGAGCATTCGCCCGATTCCGGACGCCGACAGGCCAATTGCCGCGAGCAGGGCGATCAGATAACCCAACTCGAGGCTGACCCCGGACTGGGCGACTCCACTTCCGGGTTTCTGGATGAAGCCGTTGAAGAGGATCAGGGTAAAGGCAGTGAATCCGACGACCATCGTCACCTCCCCTGGTGCCCAGGAGAGCGTGTTTCCACGGATGACGATGTAGGTGAGGATCACTGGAGCGACCGCGGCGGCGATCAAAAGCCACCGGAGGATCGGAAAGGTGTCAAAGCCGGTGCACTCGAACTCTCCGGGGCCGCAGATGAACCCGCGACCATCCGCCCTGGCGGGATTCTCCTCGAGGCTGAACCAATTGAGAAAGATCAAAGCCAGCACCATGATGATCCCGGCGAAGATGCCGATGATCTCCGAGCGCTTGATCTTGGAGAAGTCCACCGCAGCCGAGCCTATACCAACACCACCCCGGAAGGGCTTTATCCGGCTCACTGGCGGGCCTCCGGCGCGCGAGCGCCGGGTGCGTCATCCTTAGTCCCGTGAGCGAGACCGACGAAAGCGCGGAAAAGGAAGCGGACAAGGATCTGGAGGTCGTCGACCTCGATCGGTCTCCCGGAAAGTGGTCCCGGCGCCTGGCCGATGCCGCCAAGGGCTTCCGCCGGGTCCTCCCCGGCGACCCCGACTTCGGCGATCCAATCTCCACCGGGGGCGAGAACACCTCGCAGGTTCTCGGCCGCAAGCTGGCCGAGGCCGAGGGCCCCACCGCGCTGCGGGAGATCGGCCTGGGAGCCCTCCAGGTGTGGGAGGCGATGGCTACCGGGGGCGGCTTCGACAACGACGGCGGCACCGAGCTGACGATCGTCTTCACCGACCTGGTTGGCTTCTCCGACTGGGCACTGGAGACCGGTGATACCGCCGCAACCCGGATGCTCCGCGAGAGCGACACCGCCATCTCGGAGGCGCTCGAGGAGCACGAAGGGCGCGTGGTCAAGCGGCTGGGAGACGGGATCATGGCGACCTTCCTCGAGCCCACTCCGGCGATCGAGGGCCTGATTGCCGCCCACGAGGCACACCGGGAGGTCAAGGAGGCCGACCAGCCAGACCTTCGCGCCGGGGCTCACCATGGGTTCCCCCGCCGCGTCGGTCGCGACTACGTCGGCGTCGACGTCAACGTCGCCGCCCGGGTGGCCGAGGCGGCCAAGGCGGGGCAGATTCTCGCCTCCCAGACGGTCTGCGAGCGGCTGGACGACGAAAAGTTCCGCTCCCGCCGCAAGCTTCTGTTCCGCGCCAAGGGCGCTCCCAGCGATCTGACCGTCTGTGCGGTCGAGCGAAAAGACTTCTGACGGCCTGACGGCCTGGTCAGGAGGTCCACCCCGCTGGCGGGGCTCAGGGTCCGTCTGCCGAAACGAAAGCAGACGGACCCCGAGGCCGCCGTTGGAGCTAGCCGCTGATGTAGCCCGTTTCCACGAGGTACTCCATCGCCACGTCGGCGGGATCCTTCTTGTCGAGGTCGACGCGGGCGCTCAGCTCCTGCATCACCTCCTCGGTCAGGCCCTCCTGGACCAGCTCGATCGTCTGCCGGTAATCCTCACCGGCCCGCTCGACCACCTCCTCTCGAGTAAGGAAGAGGACGTTGCCCGCGGGGAACACCTCTTGATCGTCCTCGAGGATCACGTACTCGTCGCCGGCGAGCTGAGCGTCGGTGGTGAATAGGATCGAGAGGTCGGCCTGGCCCTTGTCGAGCACCTCGTAACGCAAGCCGATATCGACCGGCTTGAAGTTCTCGAACTCGAGTCCGTAGTCCTCCTGTAGGCCGACCAGGCAGTCGACGCGCTGGCGGCACTCCGGCGATCCGAACAGGGTCAGATCCTGCGCCTTGCCCTCGAGATCGGAGATCGTCTCCACGTCGAGCTCCTCGGCCTTCTCGGCCGTCAGGCCGACGGCGTTGGCACTGACGAACGGGGTCGGGGCAAAGGCGACGATGTTGTCGTCCTCGAACTCCTGCTGCACCTGATCAGCGGCTTCCTCGGCATCGCTGGGCACATCGCCCGCGTCGACGTCGAAGAACGAGGTCAGGGCTGTGCTGGTGTACTCGGGATAGCCGTCGATGTCGCCGCTCTTGAGCGACTTCAGCGCGATCTGCTCAGAGCCCAGGTTGAGGTCGGTGCTGACGTCGTAGCCCGCCGCCTCCAGCGCTTGAGCGTAGATCTGCCCGAGCACGATCTGCTCGGTGAAGTTCTTTGAGCCGATCGTCAGGGAGACGCTCGAGTTGTCCGGATTCGACTCGATCTGGCCCGAGGCCTCCTCGGTCGTCTCGCTCCCGCCGGAACCTCCGCTGCTCTCGTCATCGTCGCCGCAGGCGGCGATGAACAGGGCCAGCGACAGTACCGCCAAGGCGGTCAACAGTCGTTGCAGTGTCTTGGTCATGGTTGTGGGTTGATCCTCTCTTTGTTGTCTGAACATGGTCGGTGAAGTGTGCGCTCGCAGCTAGGCGGCCTGCTCGGCCTGCTCGGCTCTGATCTTGATCCCGCGCGGGGTGAGGGTCCGCTGCAACAACGCCAGCACGCCTTCGAACGCCAGCGCCAGCAGGGCCACGAGGATCGCTCCGGCGAGCACGCCGGCATCGCCGTAGACGTTACGGCCGAGGATGAAGTCGCCGAGGGTGAGCACGCTCGCCAGGGGTGCGATGGTGGCGGTCGCGATGATGTTGATCATCGAGGTGCGGACTCCGCTCATGATCGTCGGCACCGCCAAGGGCAGCTCGACTTGACGCATGATCTCTCCTTCCGTCAGCCCCATCCCACGGGCTGCGGCAACGGTGGAGTCTTCCACCTGCTTGATCCCGACGAAAGTGTTAGTGAGGATCGGCGGGACCCCCAGCAGGATGAGAACGATGAGGACGTTGACCGTGCCGACGCCGACGTAAGCGACCAGCAGGGCGATGATCACCAGTTCCGGAAGCGCGCGGCCGGCGTTGCCGATCGAGATCGCCAGGAACTCGCCGGTGCCGTAATGGCCGAGCAGGACCGCGGTGGGGATCGCGATCAAAGAGGCGAACACCAGCGCACCCAACGAGAGGGCGACGTGGGTGGTGGCGAAGTCGAGCACCTGGCCCAGACCGCCGACCTGGACGCCGCCGGTGGCGGCCTCCTGCGGGGTGAAGATGAACTCGATCGCGTCGCCGACAATCCCGAGGAAGGCGGTTGTCTCGAAGACGCTCACGCGGTCTGCACCCGCTTCCAGGGTGAGGCGAAGCGCTGGATGGCGAGCAGGATCAGATCGAAGATGATCGCCATCCCGATCGCGATCAGACCTGTGGTGGCGACCCGGGTGCGAAAAGTGAGATCGCTCAGAATCTCACCGCCGAGGCCGCCGCCGCCCGCGAACACCGCCAGGGTGGCGAGGCCGACCGTGGTCACGGTCGCCACCCGGACGCCGGCGATGATCTCCGGCAACGCCAGGGGCAGCTCCACTCGCAACAGGAGCTGACGGTTGGTGAGACCCATCCCCCGACCGGCGGCGACGACGTCATCGGGGACGTTGTTGAGTCCGGTGATGATGTTCCGGTAGATGATCTGGAGGGTGTATGCGGTGAGCGCGATGATCGCGGTATCGGCGCCGCGGCCGGTGATCGGGATCAGAAGGAAGAAGGCCGCGAGGCTGGGGATCGTGTAGAGGACGCCGGTGAAGGCGGTCAGCGGCGGCACCAGCCAGCCGCGGCTGTGGGAGATCAGCGCCATGCCGAAGGCGATCAGGAATCCGATCCCGACGCTGATAACGACGAGCTTGACGTGCTCGAAAGTGGGATCGAAGAAGGTGTCGATGTTGTCGGCGACCCAGCCGGGGCAGTAGAAGCCGTCGCGGGCGACGCAGGTGGCGGCATCGCCGCTTCGGTCCTGGATCTCAATTTGTGCGAGCAGGCCGGCGGCCTCGGTGGGAGCTGTGAGGAGCGCGTTCATCGGTCTGCTGCAACGTCAGTCGGCGACGCGCTCGGCGGCGTCGTGCTCTTGCTTGTGAGCCTCGGAGGACTGGAGGAACTCGGCCATGATCTCGATCGAGAGGATGCCCGCGATCGAGCCGTCGGAGTTGACCACCGGCCCGTACATGCTCTCGCTCCCCAGTAGGTCGGAGAGGGCGTCACGCATGACGTCGTCGAGGTCGAGGACTGGATCGACGGCGATATCCGGCTCGGTCGGCACCGTCTCCTGCTCCAGATCGCGCGCTGATAGCCACCCCTTGGGTTTGCGGCCGGAGTCGACCAGGAGCGCGTAGGGGACCTCGGCGCTCTCCAGCTTGGCCTTCACCTCGCCGGTGGCCTGACCGCTGAAGGCGAGCGGCGCCTCCCAGAGCTTGATGTCGGCGACCCGCATCAGCGCCAGCCGCTTGAGCGCCCGGTCGGCGCCGACGAAGTCCTCGACGAACTCGTCGGCGGGGCTCATCAGTAGCTCGGCGGGGGTCGCGTACTGCGCCAGGCGTCCGCCCTCCTTGAGAACGGCGATCCGATCCCCCATCTTGATCGCCTCGTCGATGTCGTGGGTGACGAACAGGATCGTCTTTTGGATCTCGCGCTGGAGGCGTAGGAACTCGTTCTGGAGGCGCTCTCGGTTGATCGGGTCAACCGCCCCGAAGGGTTCATCCATCAACATCACCGGGGGGTCGGCAGCGAGGGCGCGAGCCACGCCGACGCGCTGCTGCTGGCCTCCGGAGAGCTGGGACGGATAGCGCTCGCCGAGTTCGGGCCGGAGGCCGATCAGCTCCATCAGCTCCTCCGCCCGCTCGCGCTTGCGCCGATCATCCCAGCCGAGCAGCCCCGGAACGGTAGTGATGTTCTCGTTGATGGTCTTGTGGGGGAAGAGGCCGATTTGCTGGATCACGTAGCCGATCTCCCGGCGCAGCTCCGAGGGCGTGCGCTCGCGGACCGAGGTGCCGCCGACCTCGATCTCCCCCTCGCTGATCTCGACCGTGCGGTTGACCATCCGCATCGCCGTGGTCTTTCCACAGCCGGAGGGTCCAACGAAAACGCAGATCTCTCCGGAGGGGACCTCCAGGTCGAGGTCGGTGACGGCGCGCCGCTCGGCCCCGGGGTAGGTCTTTGAGACATGCCGGTAGCGCACCGGCGAGGCGCCGCCGAACGCGTTCTCCCCACCTTGGTTGGCGTCGTTTGCCGGTGGCACTCGCGACGGATCCTATAGCGGTCGCGGTGCGGACTCACAGCCGGCGCTCAGTCCGGGGCGAACGCTGCCGCGAGGGGCCACGTTCTCGGGCCTCGCGGAACGTCGGCTCAGCCGGCGCGTGAGAGGCTGAGAGCATACTGCCCGGCGGGATCGGTCCAGAACTCGACCAGCTCGAGTCCGGCGGCCCGTAGCGACCACTCGAGGCTCTCGCGCGAGAACTTGCAGGAGAGCTCGGTGCGGATGTCCTCGCCGGCGGCGAAGTCGACCTCCAGGTCCAGCCCGGAGAGTCGCACGCGCTGGCGCATCGCCGAGCGCAGACGAATGTCCATGCACTGGTGGTCGGGGTCGTAGACGGCGCGGTGGCTGAAGCGGTCGAGGTTGAAATCTCCGCCCAGCTCCCGGTTGAGCACTGTGAGAACGTTCTTGTTGAAGCGCTCGGTGACGCCCTCGGAGTCGTTGTAGGCGGCCTCGATCAGTGCTGGATCCTTGACCAGGTCGCAGCCCAGAAGGAGCGTGTCCGCCGGGCCGAGCAGATGGGCGATCCGGCCGAGGAAGGTGGTCCGCTGCGGCGGGGCGAAATTGCCGATGGTGCCGCCGAGGAAGGCGAACATCCGCCGCTGACCCCAGGCCGGGAGCCGTTCGAGGTCGCGTTCGAAGTCGCAGATGACTCCGTGAACCCGCAAGCCGGGGTACTCGTCGATCAACTCAGCCGCGGTCTGCCGGGTGATCGCCTCGGAGATGTCGACTGGAACGAAGGTGTGAAGAGCGCCGGCGCGCCGCATCGCGTGCAGGAGCGTGCGGGTTTTCGTCGCCGAACCGGAGCCGAGCTCGATCAGGCACTGCGGGTCGGCGGCGGCGACGATCGCATCCGCCTGGCTGCGCAGGATCTCCCATTCGGCGCGGGTCAGGTAGTACTCGGGCAGCTCGGTGATCCGCTCGAACAGCTCCGAGCCGAGCTCGTCATAGAAGTACTTCGGGGGAAGCTGCTTGAACGACGCTCCAAGTCCCGCTGCGGCATCGGTGCGCAGGTCGGCTTCGGTGCCGTCGGTGGCCCGGCGGACCTCGATCTCGATCTGCCCGGTTGCGGCGTCGGTCATGTGGCCGTCCTGCGGTCGGCGCCGCCGATGCTGCCCGTGCAGCCCGGGGTCCCGGTGAAGCCGGTGGCGCTCCCACCGATCAGGTTCATCCGCCGTCCTCGATCGCTTGGGCACAGCGGAAGCCGGCGAAGATCTGGCGACGGATCGGAAGATCCCAGTTGCGGAAGCTGGTTCGCAGTGCCGGCCCGCGACGGGTCGCCCACGAGCCACCGCGCAGGACCTTGTATCCGCGGTCGAAGAAGACCTGGGAGTAGTCGGGATAGGGGAAGGGCTCGAAGCCGGGGTAGGCGGAGAGCTCGGAGGAGGTCCACTCCCAGACGTCACCGAGCATCTGCACGACGCCGAAATCGGACCCGGACCGCGGCAGCGAGCCAACCGGCGCCGTACCCCACGCCAGGTGGTCGAGGTTGGCCGGGGCCGAATCATCGATGCCGCCGGCCGCGACCTCCCACTCGAACTCGGACGGAAGTCTCTTGCCGGCCCATCCGGCGAAGGCCGAAGCGTCATCGAAGCTGACATGGACGACGACCTCGTCGAGACCGAGCGGCTGTTCGTCCCCGAAGCGGGTATCGATCCAGCCGCCGGCCCCATCGGCACGCCAGTACATCGGCGGCTCGGCACCGGTGTCAGCGATGAACTCGCAGTAGGCGTGGTTGGAGACAGGATGCCGGTCAATCGCAAAGGACGCGAGCTCGACTCGGTGGCGGTCACGCTCGTTGTCATAGGCGAAGCCCGACGCCGCTGCGCCGATCTCGTAGCTACCGCGGGGAATCTCAACCATCTCGGGCTTCGCGAGCGTTGCCGCCTCGCGGTCGAGGAGCGAGGAGCGAGGGTCGGGCCCCAAGCTCGGCCGCTCGTAGCCGTCGACCATCTGCAGGAGCTGGAGCATGGTCTCGTTGTGCTGGTGCTCGTGGGCGATCAGCATTTCGTAGACCAAGGCGTTCCGCAGGAGGGGGTCGGCGGTGTCGTCGAGCTCGACCGCCTCCAGCACCTCAAGCGTGCGCTCGCGAACGTCGGCCATGTAGGCGCGTAGGTCGCGATCTCGGAGGATCGGCAGTTCGTTGCGCCCCGAGCGAGGATTCTCGATCGCATCGTAGAGTCGACCCATGTCGCCGACAAGCGGTTCACGGCCGCCCACCGTCTGCACCAGCCAGAGCTCCTCGAAGTTGGCGATGTGACCCAGATCCCAGGCGAGCGGACTGAGCAATTCGGAGTAGACCCGGTTGAGCTGCGCCTCGTCGAGCGGCTCGACCAGCGTCAGAGTGCGTTCGCGCGCCTCCGCAAGTCGGTCGGCGATCAGATCCTTGTCGGTTGCCCGGGTTGCCGGCGCCGCGATAGGAGCAGGCTAGCGCGGTGGCACTAGCTGGTCCCCTTCTCCTCAGGATCGCTCCAGAGCTTCTTCAGCCACGGTGGGGCGACGTCGAAGGGAGCGTCACGTTCGGATTCACTCAGCGCCTCGAGCGAAATCAAGCGGAGGTTGCGGCCCGGGATCCGGCGCTTCACTCCGGCGCCCGCGGTGCCGCTGCGCCCGGCGTGGCTTCCGGCAGACACCCAGAGGCGTCCCGTCGACGGACCCCAGCCGTCGCTTGCAGGGATCCCCCCGTCGGTGGGGGCGGGACGCTTGTGCCGAGGTATCCACCGCGGTACCTCGATCCCGCCAAGATCGTTGATGCTCCGGCTGATTCGACCGCCGTCGCTGTTGTGCCCATGATGCGAGCTGGCTCGAGATGCGGCGCTCCCGTCAGCGCCAAGCCGCACCTGGTAGCTCTCCCAATCATCGCGGTGGTAGCCCTCCTTCCCCGGCGGGTTGATGCCGAGGGGACGGGTGTCGCTGTCGGGGTAGTAGAACCAGTTCTATTACGTACGTGATGGTGCGTATCGGCACGTAGTGGAAAGTAGCTGTTTTGCAGGGTATTCGGGCCTATCTGCATGCTGCCCCGTCCCGCTGCGTCCGCTCAGTTTGACACCGTTCGTTAGCAAGTGGTTAGCATGGCCGGCCGTTTTCAGGCTCCGAGCGACCGCCTAAAATGTGCCTCGAATGGTCGCCAGCCCAGCCAAGACGTTACGAGTCCACTTGGCCGAGCAGCGGAGCGCGGGCGCGCCGTTCGCGGCAGCTTGGCCGCGGGCGTTGCAAGTGGCGCTGAGCGAGGCTGACGAGCGCGAAGAATGGTCGGCCGTACTGGTCGAGACGCTTGAAGCCTGGCGGGCGGCGTTCGAGCGTCGGCCGGCGTCGCGACCGGAGCGAGCGCTCGCCGTAGTCGGTGGCGATCCCGAGCGGACGGTCCCGCTGATCGGCGACCGGATCTGCGAATACTGCGAGGAAGCGATAGCCGCGAGCAAGCAGTCGAACGCCGTCTACTGCTCGCGGGAGTGTCAGCGCGCGGCGAACGGCCGCGCTGTGGCCGCTTAGTGGCGGATCACCCGGAACCGGACCGACCGCTCAGCCTTACGCAGGCCCTCCTCATGGCTCAGGCCTGCTCGACGCGCGAGCATGTACCGGTTATTGCGGTTGCGGTCGGTGGCGGTCTTCTCACCGAATGGCCGCAGCTCGCAGTCGTCGTCACCCGCCTCTTCGACCCGGCGGCCCATCTCAGCCGGCCTCCCTCTCCATGTTCCAGCGAATTTCGGCGGCGTGGCGGGCCCGAGCCTGAGCCGGGGTCGCGGATCGCTTGTGGGCCTGCGGGTCGACCATCTCGATCGCGCCGAGTAGCCGGAGCTGTACGAGGCGAAGCTGGCGGGCCTCGGCGAGCGCGGGATGTACGCGGCGCTGACCCTGGGATCCCTCGACCATGATCCCGTCCTCGTCGATCGCCTTCTCGAGCTTGTCGAGATCATCGGCGCAGCGACCGGCTCGCTCGAGCAGGGTTAGCTCCCGGGCGTCCAGTTGCCAGTCAGCATCAATGTCGCGCAGGATCGCGCGGAAGAGTCTCTTGTCGGGAGCGCCGAGCGCCTTCGGTGGCTGGGGTCGCTTCATCTGGG
>JBPCOO010000208.1:0-5567 GCA_051000155.1 Solirubrobacterales bacterium
TGCGCGTTCGTCACCAACGTGGCGCTCTTGTGCAAGCACCGCGGCGCCGTGGCGGCGCCCGCCGTTGACATGCGCCGGCCACTCCACTCAGGCGCCGAGCTGTTCCGCTCGAAGTGGTGGGCGATCGGCTTCGCGATCTCGTTCTGCGCCTGGGCGCTGCACGTCGGCGCCCTCGCGGTGGCACCGCTCTCGCTGGTCCAAGCGGTGATCGCCGGTGGCCTGGTGTTGATCGCCTTCCCCGCCGAGCGCTGGTTCGGACACAAGTTGGGACGGAGGGAGTGGACGGGGCTGGCTTTGAGCGCGGTCGGGCTCAGCTTCCTCGTCGCCACCGCCTCCACCGGCGGCGACGCCTCCCACTCGAGCTACTCGAGCGCGGCGATGATCGCCTTCGAGGGCGGCGCTATCGGCGTCGGGCTGGCTCTGCTGATGGGCGGTGGCAGCCGGCGACTACCCGGCGGCCACGGGGCCCTGATGGGAGCTGCCGCCGGCCTTCTGATCGGCGTCTCAGACATCTCGATCAAGGCACTCCTGGGAGTGATCAGCGCCGGACCGCTCGCCCTCGTCAGTCCCTGGACGGCAACCGCCATCTGCTGCTCGGTCGCCGCCTTCTACGCGCTTGCCCGCGGCCTGCAGATTGGCGGCGCGATCCAGGTGATCGCCGTCTCCTCGATCGCCGCCAACCTGGCGACTATCACCGCCGGCGTGATCGTCTTCGGCGATCCGCTTGGCGACGGAACCTTCGAGATCATCGCTCGCGCAGCCGCCTTCGCCGCGGTCGCGGCCGCAGCCGCACTGATGCCCGGCCCGGCGCACCGCCCCGCCGAGGCCTAATCGAAGCTCAGTCGGTCACTCGGCGGCGGCTGCGGCGGTAGCCGCGTCCCAGCTCGAAAGCGATCGGGAGGACCGAGAGCGCGACGATCCCCAGGATGATCAACTCGATGTGCTCGCGGACGAAGTCGACCTGCCCGAGCGAATGGCCGAGGGTGACCACTCCCATCCCCCAGAGCACTCCGCCGAAGATGTTGTAGGAGAGGAAGCGCCGGTACTCCATTCGCGAGGCGCCGGCCATCACCGGGACGAAGGTGCGGACGATCGGGACGAAGCGGGCGATGATCACGGTGCGACCGCCGTAGCGCTCGAAGAAATCGGCGGAGCGCTCGACGTACTCCTGCCGGAAGAAGCGACCGTCGGGCCGATCGAAGATCGGCGGACCCGCCTTGCGGCCGATCGCGTAGCCAAGCTGATCGCCGGCGATCGCCGCGATCGGGACCAGGACGAGGAAGACCCAGAGCGGAGGCAGGGTGCCGTCGGCCGAGAGCAGACCGGCGGTGAACAGGAGCGAGTCACCGGGAAGGAAGAAGCCGACCAGGAGCCCAGTCTCGATGAAGACGATCGAGACCACGCCCAACGTACCGAAGGTGTCGATCAGCACATCGGGGTCGAGCCAGTCCGGCAGCAGGGCCAGGGGCAGAAACGCGAGCAGGTTGGTCATCGCCGCAGAAGGGTAGAGGGACCGGGTAAGGGGAACGAACGGGCAGGGCGCCGGAGCGCGCGAAGGCGGGCCTCGCCCACCCGCCGTCGAAGGCCGAGGGGGCCTTCGTTACCGGCGGATGACCCGCTCGCAGCTTCGGTCGATTCGATCCGGACTGTCCGCAACCACGATCACCTTGTCGCGACCGCCGCCGCACTCGATTAGATTGCGGCCCCCGCCACCTCGGAGCACGTCGTCGCCGGCACCGCCGTTGAGGGTGTCGGCTCCGTCGCCGGCCCGCAGCCGGTCGCGGCCCGAACCACCGGTGAGCCGGTCGCGGCCGACGCCCCCGTTGAGGGTGTCGTCCCCGTCCTCACCCCGGACGGTGTCGTTGCCGCCGGCTCCCCGGATCCGGTCGAATCCCTTGCCACCCTCGAGCAGGTCCGCGCCCTTGCCACCCTCGAGCAGGTCCCTGCCCTCGGCACCCTCGACCAGGTCATCGCCGGCGTTGCCGCGGAGCGTGTCCTTGCCCTGCGCTCCGTAGAGACAATCGTCCCCGCCCCGCCCGGAGACGAGGTCGCGGCCGCCGAGCGCCAGCAGAAGATCGGAGCCGGGGCCGCCGAGAAGGGTCTCGCCCCCGCCCGTTCCGACCACGGGCGCGGGGTTGGTGGCGCGGCAGCTCCTCGGCAGCTCGATGCAGGGCGAGGCGCTCGAGGTGAGCTGGGTGACGCCGTCGCGGTAGGTGAACTCGCCGGTCGCGGTCCACTCCCCCTCCGCAGGACAGCTCGGGGGCGTCGTCAGGTAGTTGCCGTCGCCGGCGCTGAACGCCTCCATCTGCAAGCGCACCCGCTTGATAGCGGTGAAGCCGTCGGGCGGTCCACCGGGGATCGGCGGGGTCTCGGTGGTGACGGTTCGCTCGCCGACCGTCGCCCGGGTGACGGTGCGGGCGCCGCCCTCCTCCTCGGTCAGGAGGAAGATCAGCTCGTCGGCGTTGTTGATCAGCTCGACCTGGTTGCGGACGATCCGACTGGGCCCGGGGATTCCGGTATCGAGGTCGATCTCGCCGCCACCGACGATGCTGCCCTCGGGACAGGCCGCGGCACCTTGGGCGATCAGGGCCGGATCCGGCGCCTCGCACTGGGGGGGAACCGCGGTGTCGATCCGCGATCCCTTGGCGAGGGATATGACGATGGTGGCGACGGCCGGGGGCTTGGCCTCGGGGTCGTCGGGGTTGAAGTAGTCGATCGCCTGGGTGAGACCGGTAGATGAGCCGGGAACCTGGCTGTCGAACAGGGCCGAGGCGGCCTGTCGCGGCGATTGTGCGTTCGCGACGCCTGGGAGCGCGAGAGCGAAGGTGAGGATCGCGATCGTCGCCAGCGCGACTTTTGGCAGCCCCGCCATCCCCGGATTCGGCTCAGATCTCCGCACACCCCGCATAGCCTCATGCCTCTCGCCTCGGCTGAGCCCATTCCCAGCCACTGCGCACGATGATCGCAGACCGACCCTCCCCGGCGTGGCACTTGATCGCGGCGCTAGAATGAACTGACAACTGAATACGCACATCTGGGGGCGAACCAGATTCGACGTGTGATCCTTCGTCCCGGTGTTGCGAGCCGAGGTTCCAGGGCCGGCCTCGTTAAAAAGCCCTGGACAACCAAGAAGTGCGGACTCTCATGAGTTCGCCCTCACTGCCTAAACACCAGTAGAGGGAGTCGCCCCGGGATGCCCACGACCCGGATCAGCGGCTTCATTAGTGGGCTCACCTGGCGACAATTTCCTCGGTCGCCGGGGACATCAACAGGAGGATTTGGCCCGGCAACGAGTCCCTGGGATTGTCCTAGCCGGTAGCCGAGATCAGACTCTCTGGGTACGCTCGTAGACGCATCGGGTCGTGTTCCACGGACGCCGGGGCAGTACCGGCCGCCTCCACTGACCAAGCAGCGCTCTAGGTGAGTCCCACCTCGATCGCCTCGAGATCTAGAGGCCGGGAATCCAGGTATCCAGGTGCTCGCGGATCACCTCGCGGATCCAGCGGCGCTCGGAGTCGGTTGCCATGCGGAAGCGTCCGAGCAGCATCCGCTCGCCCTCGATCGGCAGCCCGGCGACCTCCCAGCCGACCGCGAGGCGCTCGAACAGGAGCTCCTCGCGGCGCTGCCAGGCGTCGTCGATCGAGGCGGCGGCGCTGGCCGGGCTCTCCTGATTGATGTGGGTGACGGTGGCGGGGCTAAGCGCCTTGCGCAGGGTAAGGACGTTGCCCTCGGGATCAGTGTAGGCCTCGGTCTCGACCCGCTTGCGCGGGCGCTGCTTCGGCTTGCGCCGCTTCCCCTTGGCCACCGCGCTCAGCCCCCCTACTCCCAGCCCTCGGGCAGGGGCCGGGCGAGGGCGAGCTGGCGCGATTGGGCCAGCAGGGTCCCGTCCTCGCTCCAGAGCTCGCCGCTCTCTTCGAAGAACCCCTCGGCGGAGGTGGTCGAGTCGAAGCGACCGAGCACGTAGGCGCCCGGCTCGAGCGCGGGGATCGAGCGGAAGTGGATGGTCAGCTCCAGGGTCGGCGCCATGATCGGGCCGGACGTTCGCGGGAACGGGCAGGGCCACCAAGCGTCGGCGTAGAGGGCGAGCAGGCCGGGTCGCATCGGGACGGGCGCCCGCGTCCGCGACCAGCCGCCGACCAGGGTGCTCTGCGATCCAGTGAACGGCGGATCGCCAAAGGTCATTCGAAACTCGAGCTGCCCGAAGATCGTCGGCGGTAGCGAGGAATCGAGCGCCTCGACCTCGGCTGGTGGTGGAACGTCGGGCATCGCTCGCGAGTAGTCGATCGCGGATTCGAAGCTTCCCGCCAGGGTGCAGATCGCCACGCAGGTGGTCTTGCCGCCCTGGGCCATCCGCGCGGTCGCGGTGCTGGCGCTGCGCCCGCTGCGCTCGATCGTCACCGCGATCTCCACCTCGCCGACGCTCGGCGGACGCATGAAGTGGACCGTGACCGTCCGTGGCGGACGGCTGGCGTCGTCCACCTCCCCCTCGATCGCGGCCAGCAGTAGGGCGGTGATGTAGCCACCGTTGGGGCCGGGGGGCGCCGACCAAGCGTCGGTGACCTCCCCGCGCCACAGCTTGCCGTCGCGGTGGACGGCGCTGTCGGCGTTGAAGTCGGCGGGCTCGTCGCTCATCGGCGACCATGCTGGCGAATCAGACGGAGTTTAGGTCGGCTCGCCACAATTGGACTCATGAGCGAACCGCGCTGGAGCACCTGGGGCAGTACCCCTGCCGAGCCCGCGGGCGCCATCGCGGGCGCGGAGGTCGGCGGCGAGCGGATCCCCGACGGCCCGATCCACCCGGGCTCGGGTCGCAAGGAGCTGGCGAAGAAGCTCGCCGGGCCGCTGATCTTCCTCGGCGCCCTCGCGGGCAAGCTCAAGGGGGTCCTCCTGATCCTGCCGAAGCTGAAGCTGTTCACCACCTCGGCCTCGATGCTGGTCTCGATCGCCGCTTACCAGCTCATCTTCGGCTGGCCGTTCGCGGTCGGCTTCGTCCTGCTGCTGCTGATCCACGAGCTCGGCCACGTGATCCAGCTCCGCCGGGAAGGGGTAGAGGCCTCCGCGCCGATGTTCATCCCTTTCCTCGGGGCGGTGATCTCGGCCAAGTCGATGGGTGAGGATGCCGCCGCCGAAGCAAGGGTCGGGCTCGCCGGACCGATCCTCGGCTCGCTCGCCGCGCTCGTCCCGCTCGGGATCTGGCTGGCGACGGGAGAGGACTTCTGGCGGGCGCTCGCCTACATCGGCTTCTTCTTGAACCTGTTCAACCTGCTTCCGGTGGTGCCGCTCGACGGCGGCCGGGCGATGGCCGCCCTCAGCCCCTGGGTCTGGTTCGCCGGTTTCGCCGGGCTGGTTGCACTGGCCTTCGTCTTCCCCAACCCGATCCTGCTCTTGGTCATCCTCTTCGGCGGGATGGAGAGCTGGCGACGGTTCAAGGCCCGCAACGAGCCGGAATCGCGCGCCTACCACGACATCCCGCGCCGGACCCGCATCGGCGTGGCGGTCGTCTACCTGGGGCTGGCGGCGCTGCTCGCCTTCGGCGTCAGCGAGACCTACTTCGAGCGAACGCTCGA
>JBPCOO010000230.1:0-3598 GCA_051000155.1 Solirubrobacterales bacterium
CAGCTTGATCGCGCTCGCGGGACTGAGCGTCGGGGCGTGGGCTCTGAGCGTGGCCGGGGAGGCACCGGACATAGATTCGATCACGCCGATCGAGCAGGGGGAGAACTCCTTCGTCTACGCCGCCGACGGCACCCGGCTGGGGTCGATCTCCTCATCGATCATCCGCAAGGAGGTGCCGCTGGAGAAGATCCCCGACTCGGTCCAGCAGGCAACCATCGCGATCGAGGACGCCAACTTCTACGAGCACTCGGGAGTCGACTTCGGCGCCGTCGCCCGCGCCGCGGTCGCCAATGCCGAGGCCGGCGAGGTCGAGCAGGGCGGCTCCACCATCACCCAGCAGCTCGTCAAGAACCGCTACACCGGCCAGCTCGACGAGCGCGACCTCGAGGCCAAGATCCAGGAGGCGAAGCTGGCCGAGGGGTTGGAGGAGGAGCTGTCCAAGGACGAGATCCTCGAGGAGTACCTCAACACCGCCTCCTACGGGACCAACGGCGGCAGCACCTCGATCGGGATCGAGGCGGCGGCCCAGCAGTACTTCGGCAAGCGCGCGATCAAGCTGGACGTCAAGGAGTCGGCGCTTCTGGCCGGCCTGCCGCAGGCGCCCTCCGAGCACAACCCGCTGCTCAATCACGAGGGAGCCAAGGAGCGTCGCGCCGACGTGCTCGACGCGATGGCGCGCGAGGGCTACATCTCCAACCAGCAGGCCAAGCGGCTGGCCGGGGGCGGGCTCGGCGTGAATCCCACCAAGAAGTACGACAACATCAAGGAGCCCTACTTCTTCGACTACGTCACCGACCAGTTGCTCGAGGAATACGGGACCGAGACGGTCCGCGAGGGCGGGCTCAAGGTCTACACCACGATCGATCTCGAAAAGCAGAAGCAGGCGCGCCAGGCGATCGACGGCCGCCTCAACCTCGTCGGGGATCCCTCCTCGGCGGTGGTGACGATTGAC
Organism: Solirubrobacterales bacterium; assembly: GCA_051000155.1. Classification (GTDB taxonomy): domain Bacteria; phylum Actinomycetota; class Thermoleophilia; order Solirubrobacterales; family 70-9; genus CAXMST01. The sequence continues at coordinate 953 of JBPCOO010000230.1, forward strand.
CCCAAGAACGGCGACGTGCTGGCGATGGTCTCCAACGCCCAGTACGAGGATCGCAAGTTCAACCTCGCCGCCCAGGGCCAGCGCCAGCCCGGCTCCTCGTTCAAGACGATGGTGCTGATGGCGGCGGTCGCCCGCGGCGTCGACCCCGACAGCACCACCTACACCTCCCGCAGCCCGATCATCCTCAACTCGCCGCTGCTGTCCGAGCCGTGGGAGGTCAGCACCTTCGACGACAGCTCGCGCGGAACCCAGACCCTGCGTGCGGCAACTCTCGCCTCCGACAACTCCATCTACGCGCAGCTCACCCTCGACGTCGGCCCCGAGGCGGTGGTCGAGACCGCGGAGAAGCTCGGGATCACCTCCGACCTCGATCCCAACCCCGCGATCGGCATCGGCGGCCTCACCAACGGGGTCACCCCGCTCGAGATGGCCAACGCCTACGCCACCCTCGCCAACGGCGGCACCCGCCACGACGCGACCGTGATCAAGCAGGTCAAGTTTCCCAACGGCAAGACGAAGAAGTTCGGCAAGCAGAAGTCAAAGCAGGTGTTCACCGACGGTGAGGTGGCAGAGGTCACCTCGATCCTCGAGGCCAACGTCCAGGGCGGCACCGGGACCGCGGCGCAGACGATCGGGTGTCCCGCCGCGGGCAAGACCGGCACCACCGACGAGTTCAAGGACGCCTGGTTCGTCGGCTACACGCCGGATCTGGCGACCTCGGTCTGGGTCGGCTTCCCGGACGAGGCCCGCTCGATGGAGGGCGTGCACGGGATCAACGTCGCCGGCGGCACCTTCCCGGCGCAAATCTGGGGTGACTACATGGCGCAGGCCAAGGAGAGCTGCAAGGGCTTCTCCAAGCCCAGCACTCCGTTCCAGCCGACCCCGTTCTACGGCGAGTTCTCGACCGGCAAGGGTTCGGTCAAATCCGGCGATGGCGACGACGACGAGGACTCCTTCGGCGGCTCCTCGACCAGCGATCCGAGCAAGTTTGGCGCCGGCTCCTCGGACGATGACTTCGACTCCGACGCGTACGCTCCAGGGGTCCAGGATGGCAGCGACATCCCCGGAGGGGGCAACTAGCAGGTTCCCTTTTCGGGGGGTGCGGGTCCGCTCGCGGGCCGAGCTGGCGGCGATCGTCCCGGTCGCAGCCCTGCTGGTGCTGGCGGTGCCGTTGGCCGCACCCGGTCCGGCGCTGCTTCCCGGGGCTGGAGCCGACGAGCCCCGCTGGATCTTCGGGATCTACGGGCAGGGCCTCGGCGTTGGGGCAGGCCTCTACCTGGCGCTCCTCTACCTGGCCGGCGCGGCCTGGGTCGGCGCCTGGCTGGGAGCATCCCGCCTGGGGCCGCGGATCGTCTGGGGTGTCGCCGGGATCGTGCTGACGCTGTTCGCGCTGGCGCCGCCCTTGCTCTCCCTGGATGTCTTCAGCTACATCGCCTACGGCCGGCTCGGGGTCGAGGGCTTCAACCCCTACGAGTTCGTGCCCGCCGATCTGCCTGGGGATCCGGCGGCCGATCGGGTCGAGGACTTTCGCTTCACCCCGTCGGTCTACGGACCGGCGTTCACCATGCTCACCTATCCGCTGGCCTCGGTCGGAGCCGGCTTCGCGCTGTGGGCGTTGAAGGCGATCGCGGTCCTCTCGATCGTCGCGCTGGGGGTGCTGACCGCCCGGCTCGGTCGGCTGCGCGGGGTCGACTCCGCCGCTGCGGCGGCCTTCGTCGTGCTCAACCCCCTGGTCTTGGTCCACCTGGTTGGAGGCGCGCACAACGACGCGCTGATGGTGGCGATCGCCACCGCCGGTGTGCTTGCCGTCGCCGGAGGTAGACCCCTGACCGCGGGTGCGGCCCTGGTCGGTGCGACCGCGATCAAGGTCTCGGGCGCGCTGTATCTACCGTTCGCGGTGGCGGGCTCCCCCGATCGGCGGCGCTTGACCATCGCCATCGCCGTGGTCGCCGGGGTGGTGGCCGGGGCCGGGCTGGCGCTCTTTGGCGGGGCGGTGACGGAGGCGCTCGGGGTCGCCTCCTCCAATCAGTCGACGACCAGCCGCTGGAGCGTGCCCGCGACCCTCTCGCGGATCACCGGCCTCGACCTGGATCTCCTACGCGCCGTGTTCGCGGTCGCCTACGGCCTGGCCGTCGCGGGACTGCTTGTCAGGGTGGTTGGTGGGGCCGACTGGATCCGGGCGGCGGGATGGGCCGCCTTCGGCCTGCTGGTGGCGACCTCGTGGTTGGTTCCCTGGTACATCGTTTGGCTACTGCCGTTGGCCGCGGTCTCGCGCGACCGAGCGCTGCAGGCCGGGGCGATCGGGCTGACGATCTTCCAGTCGGTCAACGCCCTGCCCCTGTGAGACACGGGAGTCGCTCGCGGGGTCGGGGGCCGCATTGGGGTCGCATGCGGGTGGTTGCAGCCTCTGGCGCCGGCGTCGGGTGGTTGAGGTTGAATGAAGGAGCATGAGCACCCGCCGGCCCAACATGCGTAGCTCGGCCGAGTTCGACCTGATCGCTCGGATCCGCGAGCGGCTTGCCGTGGCCGGAGGAGAGTCCGACCACCCGCTGGGGATCGGCGACGACGCCGCGGTGACCGTTCCCGGCGGGGCCACCGCGACCAGCACCGATGCACTCGTCGACGGCGTCCACTTCCGCTCCCGTT
>JBPCOO010000259.1:0-3820 GCA_051000155.1 Solirubrobacterales bacterium
TGCTGGAGCGGGGCACCGACGCCGCCCGTCGCGCGGTTGAGCTCGGCCGCGCCGCCCGCGCCCAGGCGAAGGTGAAGATGCGCCAGCCGCTGGCGAAGGCGGTGATCGTCGCGACCGCCTCGGAGCGGCAGACGATCGAGAGCTTCGGCGAGATCGTCCGGGCCGAGCTCAACGTCAAGGCGCTCGAGTTCGTCACCGAGGAGGGCGAGCTGGCCACCTACACGGTCAAGCCCAACTACCGGACGATGGGCCCCCGCTTCGGCAAGCAGATGCCCCAGGCGGCGGCGGCGGTCGAGGCGGTCGATCCCGACCACGCCCGCGAGGCGATCGCCGGTGAGCGCGAGATCGGGATCAACCTCGACGGCTCCGACCACACACTCCACCCCGACGACCTCACCCTGGTGATGCAGCCCTTGGCCGGCTACCAGGTGGAGTCGGAGGCCGGCCGCGCGGTGGCCCTGGCCCTGGACCTGGACGACGAGTTGGTCCAGGAAGGCCTCGCCCGCGAGGTCGTACGAGCCGTCCAGAACGCGCGCAAGGAGAGTGGCCTCGAAGTCACCGACCGGATCGAGCTACGCCTGAGCGGCGATGGGGAGTTGCTCGCCGCGGTGGAAGCCCACCGGGCATACATAGCCGCCGAGGTGCTGGCCGATGAGGTGGAGTTCGGCGGCGAGGGCGAGGGCAGCGAAGTCGAGATCGACGGCAAAGGGCTCGGGATCGGGCTGGCCCCAAGAGAATCTCCCCGGGACGGGCGGTAGTACGGATCGAAGAGCTGGCGGACTGGCGGGGTGAGACGCTTTCCCGAGTCCGCCAACTGATCAAGCAGGCCGTTCCCGAGGTGGTCGAGGAGATCAAGTGGCGGAAGCCCTCAAATCCTCTCGGCATCCCAGTCTGGTCCCACGAGGGGATCATCTGCACCGGAGAGACCTACAAGGACAAGGTGAAGCTGACCTTCGGCAAGGGCGCCTCGCTCGAGTACCCCGCCGGTCTCTTCAACTCCAGCCTCGGAGGCAAGGTGCGGCGCTCCATCGACCTCCAGCAGGAGGACGAACTGGACGAGAGGGCCTTCAAGGATCTGGTGCGAGCCGCCGCTGCACTCAACGAGTCCTGACTACTTCTCAAAGTTGGCCGTGGACTCGCCGGTTCCCGCTTTGCGCGCGCGATGCCGAGTAGGGTCTCACTCATGGTCCTGGGCGATCGGGGAATCGGGAGGAGCTGGCGCTGTGGGCGTCCGCTGGGCGCTGCCTGCTTGGTCTTACTCCTCAGCCTGCTCGTTCCGGCGGCCGCATCCGCCCAGGGGGAGGGTCCCGACTTCGCCAAGACCTCCGAGCGCGACGACTACATCGTCAGCACCCCGGAGTTTCAAGCGCGGTTGCAGCAGCAGCAGATCGATGGGCCGGCCGAGTCCGCCGCGATCCAAGCCGAGGAGGCGATCGCCGGTCCAGACGCTCGCAACTTCGCCGCCAACGTCTGTCAGTCACGCTCCCGGGAGTGCGCCGGCGACGTCCGCCTCTACGACTGGGCCGAAAACGGCTTCGGCAACTCGACCGAGTTCAACTTCGGCGCCCGCGACGGGGCGACGATCTCCGGGCGGGTCTGGGCGACCGAGGAGGGGCCGGCCAAGCGTCCGGCGGTGGTGATCACCACCGGCTCGGTCCAGGCGCCCGAGAACCTCTACTGGAGCTTCGCCCAGGTTCTCGCCAAGCGCGGCTACGTCGTCATCACCTACGACGTCCAGGGCCAGGGCCGCTCGGATACCTTCGGCGAGGCCCCCGACGTCAACGAAGGGGTCCCCTCCCAGGCCGGCCAGCCGTTCTACGACGGGACCGAGGACGCGCTCGACTTCCTGCTCTCGACACCCTCGAAGCCCTACGTGCCTCGGGAGAGCTGCGGCAACGCCAACGGCGGCATCGGCACCTCCCACGCCGCCAAGCACGACCGGCGCGTCGATCTCGGGCTGAACGCCGCCTTCAACCCCTTCTGGGAGCTGATCGACTCCAAGCGAATCGGGATCGCCGGGCACTCGCTCGGCGCCGGCGCGGTCTCCTACATCGGCCAGCTCGACGACCGGGTGGACGCGATCGTCGCCTGGGACAACCTCCGCGCCGGCGGGGAGGGCGGCTTCGGCAACGCTCCGGAGTGCCCCTCGGGATCCTCTCCCCGCCCGGCTGAGGTGCCGATCACCAAGCCCGCGATCGGGATGTCCAACGACTACGGGCTGTTCACCGACTCCAACTTTGAGGGCGACCCGAACGACCCCAACGACGGCGACCCCCAAGCTCAGAACCAAGGCTTCATCGGCTACAAGGAGGCCGGGGTTGACTCGATGCAGGTCAACCGTCGCGGCGGCACTCACTATGAGTACTCGTTCATCCCCGGCGAGACCGTTCCACCGCTGGGACTCGCCACACTGCGCGGCAACGATATGGCCGTCTGGTACACGTTCGCCTGGCTCGACAAGTACGTTCGCTGCCAGGGTGACGCGGAGTGCGAGGCCAAGGCCGACCGCAGGCTGCTGACCAACCGCTGGCGCAACGACGCGCGTGAGGGGCAGGTCGACTACGCGGGGGACCCGAACATGTACTCCTCGGAGCTGGCATCCCGCCTCGACTTCACCGACGTCTCCGGCAGCGAGCAAATCTGCGATGACCTGAGGGCAGGCTGCGCCAACCTCGAGCCCGATGGCGATCCCGCGGGCTACGACTTCGTCGCCGAGACCAAGACTCTCGACCAACCGCCCGGCGGCGGTGCAGGTGGCGGGGGCTCCGGTGGCGATGGCGGCTCTGCCGGGGGCACGGGGGGCGGCGCCTGCGCGATCGGGCAGACCGGAACCGACGCCGACGACTCGCCGAGGACGTTGCGCTCGACCGACGGCGGCGATGCTATCCGTGGTCGTGGCGGCGATGACCGGCTGGTCGGCGGTGCCGGCGATGATTGCCTCTACGGCAACGGCGGCGACGATCTGCTCAAGGGCCAAGACGGTGACGACGAGGTCCGGGGCGGCAGCGGATCCGATCGGGCGGTCGGCGGCGACGGCGAGGACAAGGTCCAGGGGTCGAAGGGACGCGACCGGGTCAAGGGCAAAGCCGGAGACGACAAGGTCAAGGGCGGCGCCGGCAAGGACCGCGTCAGCGGTGGCCCCGGCGAGGACCGACTACTCGGCGGATCGGGCAACGACGTCATTCGCGCCGCCGACGGCGAGGCCGACGTGGTCATCTGCAACAAAGGAAACCGCGACAAGGTGGTCGCCGACCGAATCGACCGGGTCGGCAAGGCCTGCGACAAGATCCGCTACCGCAAGCGCTGACGGCCCACGATGGCGGCCGAGGTTCGCGCTCGCTGAAGGGCCCGGCGCGAGCGTCTCCCAGTCGAAGCCGTCGAGGTCGAGGGGAGGGGAGTAGTCAGGCATTCCCGCTTTGGCCGCTATCGCGCGGAAGGTGCGTGCGAGGGGCGAACGACAAGGGTCGCACGATCGGGTCGAGATCACGCGAAGTCACACTCTGCTTCAGACCGGCACGTTGCGCGCACCACAGGTCACGCGCGACCAGCCAGACTTCAGGGTGCGGAGCGTGAAGCGGCAAGGCGCCGCGCCCAACTGCCGCCGATTGTCGAGGGCGGCCGCTGGCAGGCCGCCCGTCGGCATGCAAACATTCAGCTCGATTGGCAGTTGGGCCCGGGATCGCTTCCCGGCCGCAACTTCGCGGCCCGCTCCGGCGGGCCGTTGCGGTTCTGCACTGCTACTTCTCGTGCGGAGCGCGAGCCTGACTGGGCCAAAGGAGTTCCCTCGGCGAGCGTCGCGGCGTGAGGCTCCAGCCCAAAA
>JBPCOO010000013.1:0-3721 GCA_051000155.1 Solirubrobacterales bacterium
CGCGCGTGAGGGACAGATAGGCTACCTGCGCGCCCTGCCCGAGCGCAAGTTCACTGATCACCTGTGTGTTCTCGTCATCGGGGTGAGCGCCGATGACCAGCACCCGCTTGGTAGTTCCCAGCTTGCGCAACGCGAGGCCCAGGGCAGATGCGCCCTCGTATTCCGTGGCCGGCAGCTGCGCGCCGACGGGCAGAGCCGCGGCGGCGGAGAGGATCAGCAACAACCCGGCGAGTAGTCGTTTTCGCATTTCGGGAAGGTAGGCTGGCGGCCACGCCGCGCAAGAGCCGCGCTCTGCTGAAACCGCGCGCGCGGGCGTCAAGGCGTTGCTGTGGTGTCGTTTCCTTCGCTGTCGGCTTACATTCCAGGTTCAGCCGCAAGGATGGCGGCTGGTCCCAGCGGCACCCGCGGGGTGCCGCGCATTCTTCTCATGGTGGTTACGTTCGAGTCTCCGCGCACGATGCATTTGCCAGTAAAGCGCCCCGTTGCGACGCACGAGTCCTCTAGCGCCAGCGAAGCCGCTGCCCGCATCGGCGGCGTTCGGTTGCCGGGTACCCGGCAGATCCTTTCCTGGCTATATGTCGGCCGCGTAGCCGTCGCCGCCTCCATTTTCACCGCCGTCGTCGGCATCTGGAGCAATGTCGCTCCGGCTACCTCGCTAGCTGCTTCGCTCACGCTGGTCGTAGCAGGACTCGTCTCGGCGGCGTCCTTCGCCTACACCCATCTTGCCGGCCGCCCCGCCACCCAAAACTTTCTCTATGGCCAGGCGGTATTCGATACGCTGCTCGTTACCTGGGTAATCTATCTTACCGGCGGGGCGGGCAGCGCTTTTTCACTGCTGTACGTGCTGATCATTGCCGCCTCGTCGCTGCTCCTCGCCGTGCCCGGCGGCATTCTGATCGGCGGCCTGTCCGGCACGCTTTACTTCTCCGTAGTTGTGTACAGTGGCACGACGTCGGCCGGTACCTTGCTCCAGGTCCTGCTCCTCTCCGCCGTCGCGCTCGCGACGAGTGCGCTCGGTGACCGGCTCCGGCGCACCGGCACCGAGCTGGGCAAGATGGAAACCGAGCTCCGCTTGCTGCGCCTGGATACGAACGACATCCTCCAGGGAATCGGCACGGCAATTATCACTGTAGACGGGAGCGGGCGGCTCGCCTACATCAACCCGGCCGCGACAGATCTGCTAGGCATTGGCGGAGATAGCTGGCTCGGCCTGCCAGTGTTGTCGTTGCTCGATGAGCTCGCACCAGGTCTGGGCGCTGTGATCACCCGCTCCGCTCAGAACCGGAAGCCGATCCGCCGCTTCGAAACGGAACCGCTGCGGGACGGCAGCCTTGTTTTAGGTGTCAGTACCACTCTGCTCGAACGGGCGCCGGACCAGCCGCCGGCTGTGACCGCGATATTCCAGGATATTACCGAGCGCAAGCGGATCGATGCGCTGCGTGCCCGCACCGAGCGCCTGGAATCCATCGCCGAACTCAGTGCTTCCCTTGCGCATGAAATCAAGAACCCACTCGCCGCCATACGCAGCTCCGCCGAGCAGCTCGGCCGCGGCGGGATAGACAACGACGACAAGAGATCGTTGGAAGGGTTGATCGTGCGGGAGTCGGACCGCCTCAGCCGTCTGCTCGGTGATTTCCTCGAGTTCGCGCGCGTCGAGACGATTGGCTCGCAACTCATTCGCTTGCCACCACTGCTCGAGCAAGTGGTAGGCCTGGCGAAAGCTCACCCGGATGCCGCGGGCCGGGGGGTCGAAACGCAAATCAACGCTCCCCGGTCGCAGTTGGTGGTGCGCGGCGATGAGGACCTGCTGCACCGGGCCATGCTGAACTTGCTCATGGACGGGCTCCAGTGGGCCGGAGGCGGAGGCAGGGTGCAGATTGGTCTCGACGTCGTCGATTCCGACGTGTTATCACCGGCAGAGGGTTCGGCCCGGGTCATTCGGATCAGCGTGCGGGACTCCGGCCCCGGCGTAGATGCGGGGGTATCCGAGCAGATTTTCGATCCCTTCTTCCCCCGCCGCTCAGGCGGGACCGGCCTGGGGCTTGCTCTGGTTCAACGCGCGGCCGATGCGCACGGGGGCGCGGTTTATGTTGAGGACCCGGTGCCAGGCGAGGATTGGGGCGCAACTTTCATTTTCTATTTGCCGGCTGAAGTGCCGCCCTTCGCGGCCGATCCCGGTGAGGCAAACCCGCTCAAGGAGATGCTGGCGTGAGCAGAGCGCCGAAAGTTCTGGTGGTAGACGACGAGATGTCGATGCTGGATACGCTTCGTATTCTGCTGAAGGGCGAGGGGTTCAGTGTGTTCACAGCCTCGAATGGCGCGCAGGGGATCGCCCAGCTGGCCGAGGTACAGCCGGACCTCATCCTCACCGATGTGCGAATGCCGGGGAAGGGCGGCCTTGACCTGCTCGCGGCAACGCGGGAAGCCGACCCGACCCTGCCCGTGATCTTGATGACGGCACAGGCATCTCTGCAGACGGCAATCCAGGCGGTCAACGAAGGCGCGTTCTACTACATTCAGAAACCCTTCGCCAACAACGAACTGGTAGCTATCTGCCGGCGGGCGGCCGAGTCGCGCCAGCTCAAGACTGAGAACCTGGCGCTGCGGAAAGAGGTCGCGCGGCACACGCGCGGAGATGCGGCCCGCCCCATCGGCAAGAGCCACAGCTTCACGGACATTCTGGATCTCGTAGACACGGTCGCCCCTACCGACTCGACCGTTCTCGTTTCCGGTGAATCCGGAACCGGCAAGGAAGTCCTGGCGCGCTACATCCACGAAATGTCCGGCCGGATGGGCGGGGCGTTCGTGTCGATCAACTGCGCCGCGTTGCCGGAAAACCTCCTCGAATCCGAACTGTTCGGCCACATCAAGGGCTCGTTCACCGGCGCGGTGCGGGACAAGCAGGGCCTCTTTGTGGCTGCCCGCGGCGGCACCTTCTTCTTGGACGAAGTCGGGGAGATGTCCGCCGCCACTCAGGTCAAGCTGCTGCGTGCCATCCAGGAGCGCGAGGTGATCCCGGTAGGCGCCACGGAGCCGGTGACCATCGATGTGCGGATCATCGCCGCGACCAACCGCGATCTCGAGGAAGAGATCCGCCGCGGCACCTTCCGCAGCGACCTGTACTACCGGTTGAACGTGATCACTCTGCATCTGCCCCCGCTCCGAGAGCGGAAGGACGATGTGCCGGTACTGGCGGAATACTTTCTTCAGCGCTTCGCGGACAGCAGAGACCGCCCGCCACCCAACTTGACCGAAGCTGCCCTCGAGGCACTGCAGGAGTACGACTGGCCGGGCAACGTCCGGGAACTCGAAAACGCCCTCGAGCGGGCTGCGGTGCTCTCGCTGAACGGGCAGCTAGAACCAAACAAGCTGCCCGCCCGCGTCACCGCTCGAGAAGCACAACCCCTGGTTTCGGACCGCCTTCCGCCCAACCCAACCCTCGAAATCATCGAGCGGGCGTACATCCACTGGGTGCTGGAATCCGAGGCTGGAAACAAAACCCGCGCCGCAGAGGTGCTTGGCATCGATCCGTCCACGCTGTACCGAAAGTTGATCCGCTTCGGCATGGACAGCTAACCGCCGTGCAAGCCCCGAAACCACAGCCGGTTCAGCGGCTGCTCGAATTGCGGGGCTTCGAAGGTGTAAATGCCGGGCTGCTCGCTTGGTTGGGTGACGAGTTGGACGCCCGCTTTGCTACGCTCTCCCGTGTGCGGGCATCCAT
>JBPCOO010000028.1:0-18647 GCA_051000155.1 Solirubrobacterales bacterium
GTTCCCCACTTCGCCGAGACCCACGCGGTCGAGCTGCGCTCCCCGGGTGGGGGGCGGTTGCTCTACGGCGCCGACTGCCGTGCCGGGGAGGAGATCGTGGCCGCCGCTCTGGGCGTCGACGTGCTGGTTGCCGAGGCGACCCTTACCAAGCGCGAGGACCCTACGGTCCCGGTTGCCGAGCGCGGCCACATGAGCGCTGCCGAGGCCGGGGAGGTGGCCTCGGTCGCGGAGGTCGGGGAGCTGATCCTCACCCACTTCTCCGACTTGGTCGACCCCCAGCGGCTACTGGAGGAGGCAGCGACCGCCTACGCCGGCCCGATCCGGCTCGCCGCCGAGGGGATGCGGGTCACTCTCGAATAGCTCACGACGCCCCCGGGTAACCTCACACCAATGCCCCGTCAACGCGACCTGGTTATCAACATCGAGCGGATGCGCCGCGAGATGGACGAGCTGCTCGGCGATCCCTGGGGGGATGGCCGGCGGACGGTCTCCCATCCCACGGGCTTCTCCCCCCGGGTCGATGTCTATTACTGCCGCGAGGAGACGCCGAAGGCGGTGATCGTCGCCGATCTCGCCGGCGTCAGCGAGGAGGCGGTCAACCTCGAGCTGACCGGTCGTAGGTTGGTGATCTCCGGCCACCGCCCGGTTCGGGAAACCGAGGGCCGCGCCTACCAGCAGGTCGAGATCCCCACCGGGCGCTTCCGGCGGGTGATCGAGTTGGGGGTCGAGATCGACGCGTCGGAGGCGCAGGCGACCTTCTCCGGCGGAGTGCTGCGGGTGGAGCTGCCGGTCCGGGCCGAGGGCGCGGAAACCAGACGGGTGCCGATCGAGCGGACCGAGGGCTAGGGTCCGATGAACGACGACCCCTCCATGGGCGAGTTGCTGGGTTCCGAGGAGTCCGGCCAGATAGAGATCATCAGCGGTGAGGATCTCTCCGAGGTGCTGCGGTCGGGGTCGGGATCGGCTCTGCCCCCGGCGATGCCGGTGCTCCCCCTCCGCGACATGGTCACCTACCCCGGGACTCTGACCCCTCTCGCTGTCGGTCAGGAGCGCTCGATCAAGCTGATCGACTCGATCCTCAGCGGGGACCGAGGCTTGGTCATGGCCGCCTCTCGCGATCCCGAGATCACCGAGCCCGAACCCGAGCACCTGCACCGCGTCGGCGTCGCCGGGGTGGTGGCAAGGATGCTGAAGGTGCCCGACGGGACCATCAGGATCCTGGTCCAGGGCACCCACCGAGTCGAGCTGGGTGAGTTCGTCCGGACCGAGCCTTACCTGGTCGCCGAGGTCGCCGAACTCGCCGACGAGCTGGTCGACGGACCCGAGCTACGGGCGCTCACCCATAACGTCCAGGCCACCTTCAGCGAGATCATCGAGCAGATCCCCTACCTGCCCGAGGAGCTGCAGCTCGCCGTCACCAACCTCGAGGATCCCTCCGCCCTGGCCCACCTGATCGCCGGGGCGCTGCGCATCTCCAACGCCGAAAAGCAGGAGATCCTGGAGCTGTTGGACGTCGGCGCGAGGCTGCGGCGGCTCTCGGAAATCCTCGCGCGGGAGGTCGAGGTGGTCCGGCTCGGCTCCAAGATCCAGGACCAGGTCCAGGAGGGAATCGACAAGGGCCAGCGTGAGTACTACTTGCGCGAGCAGCTAAAGGCGATTCAGGACGAGCTGGGGGAGGGTGACGAGGCGCAGGCCGAGGTGGCGGAGCTGCGCGACCGGGTCGAGGCGGCCGGGTTGCCGGAGAAGGCGCAGACGGCTGCGGATCGGGAGCTGGCGCGGCTCGAGCGCCTTCCACCGGCGGCCGCCGAATACGGGGTCATCCGGACCTACCTGGAGTGGATGATCGAGCTGCCGTGGTCGGCCTCGACCGAAGACAACCTCGACATCGACCACGCGCGCGAGGTCCTCGACACCGACCACTTCGACCTCGAGCGGATCAAGGACCGGATCCTCGAGTACCTCGCGGTGCGCAAGCTGAAGCCCGACTCGAGCGGGCCGATCCTCTGCTTCGTCGGCCCGCCGGGCGTTGGCAAGACCAGCCTCGGCCGCTCGATCTCGCGCGCTCTCGGACGGGAGTTCGAGCGGATCAGCGTCGGCGGCGTCCGCGACGAGTCGGAGATCCGCGGCCACCGGCGCACCTACATCGGCGCGATGCCGGGGACGATCGTCCGCGCCCTCCGCGACGCCGGCTCGCGCAATCCCGTGTTCATGATCGACGAGATCGACAAGATGGGCTCGGATTTCCGCGGCGATCCCGCCAGCGCCATGCTGGAGGTGCTCGACCCCTCCCAGAACGACAACTTCCGCGACCACTACCTCGACCTGGACTTCGACCTCTCCGAGGTGATGTTCATCGCCACCGCCAACCTCACCGATCCGATTCCGGGGCCCCTGCTGGATCGGATGGAGGTGATCCAGCTCTCCGGCTACACGGTCGATGACAAGCTCCACATCGCCAAGCGCTACCTGGTGCCCCGCCAGATCGAGGCCAACGGGCTGAAGCCCTCGCAGATCTCCTTCGCCGACCCCGCGCTGCGAGCGATCATCGAGGAGTACACCCGCGAGGCGGGCGTCCGCAACCTCGAACGGGAGATCGGAACCGTCTGCCGGAAAGTCGCCCGGGAGCGCGCCGAGGGGAGGCAGACCAAGAAGGTGACGGTCAGCGGCAGGAGGGCGCGCGAGTTGCTCGGCCGCCGGCGCGTCTTCAGCGAGGCCAAGCGCCGGACCTCCGTCCCCGGGGTCGCCACGGGGCTCGCCTACACCCCCGTCGGCGGCGAGGTGCTGTTCATCGAGGCGACCGCGATGCCAGGTAGCGGCAAGCTGACGATCACCGGCCAGCTCGGCGACGTCATGCGCGAGTCGGCGCAGGCGGCGCTCTCCTACGTCCGCGGCCACCTGGACGAGCTGGCGCCGGAGTTGGAGGCCAAGTGGTTCGCCTCCCGCGACATCCACGTCCACGTGCCGGCCGGCGCCGTTCCCAAGGACGGTCCCTCGGCGGGAGTGGCGATGTGCGTGGCGCTGGCCTCGCTGGTCAGCGGCAGGGTGGTTCGCAACGACGTCGCCATGACCGGGGAGATCACCCTCAGCGGAGGGGTGCTGCCGGTGGGCGGGCTGAAGGAGAAGTCGCTGGCCGCGCAGCGGGCGGGGATCAAGCGGGTGATCGCCCCGGACCGCAACGAGGGCGAGATCCTCGAGATTCCCGAGCGGGAGCGCAAGCAGTTGGAGTTCGTCTACGTCGATGAGATCGGGGATGCGCTCGAGGCGGCGCTCCGGTAGCCACGGCGCGCTCCCGGGCGGGCGGGCTCCGGCAGCGGCAACGCAATCGCGATTGAGCGGGGTATTGTCCGGGTAGAGCAGCAGCAGGAGCCGGGGACGGCCCGACCAATCAAACGAAGGAGAGCATGATGGGAATTCCGAAGAAGGCGGCCAAGCGCACCGCTCAGTACAAGGCTTACGATGCCGCGACCAACGCCCGACCCTACGTCCAGCGTTTGATCGAGGACGAGGGTCTGCGCGATGACCTGCGGGAGGCCTTCGACGCGGCCAAGAACGCCGTCGACCGCGCCGCGGGCAAGAGCAGCCCGTTCGAGGTTGTCGACGACTCCAAGCTCCACGATGAGCTCAAGACCGCGGCCGAGTCGCTGCGTTCGGCCTCGGAGGCCCTGCGCGAGCCCGAGAAGAAGAGCGGCGGCGGTGGAGGCTTCTTCAAGCTGGTGCTGGTGGCCGTGGTCGCCGCGGTGCTGGCGCTGGTTCTCAGCGAGGGCTTGCGCAAGGCGGTGCTCGATGCGCTCTTCGGCGCCGAGGAGGAGTTTGAGTACAGCTCCACCACCTCGCCGCCCCCTGCGCCCGCCTCCTCCGACGGCTCCTGAGGTCCCCCGGGGCCGTTCGCAACCGGCGATCGGCCTCCTCCACAGGTCCGGGGCCACCGGGCCCCGGACCTGTGGACAGGGCTTCGAAGCCTCGGTCGCGCGCTTGAGGCGTTGATCTAGACTCCGCCCGCTGATGGAGGCGGGAACACCCAAGCGCGAGCTGAGCGGCGAGAAGGCCAAGCGCATCGTCGACGCCATGCGCGAGAGCGTCGCGGCTCGGGGGATCGCCGGAGCCACCTTCGAGCACGTTGCCGGGGCGGCGGGGGTCAGTCGCGGTCTGCTCCATTACTACTTCGGAACGAAGGAGCGACTCCTGGTCGAGGTGGTCCGCAGCGACACCGAGCTAAGGGTGAGCCGGCTGGAGGCCTCGCTGGCGGAGGCGAGCAACGTCGATCACGTTCTCGACGCGCTGGTCGCCAACCTGCTGGACCTGATCGAGAACGAGCCCGGCTACTTCGGCCTGGTGTTCGAAGTTTCCTCCGCCGGTCGCCGCAATCAGGAGATCCAGCGGGAGCTGGGGGAGCTGTTCGAGCGGGTCCGGGCTCGGGCAGCCGAGATCTTCGACCGCAAGGCGTCGGAGGGCGCGATCGGTCTGCGCTTTGATGCCCTCTCCACGGCGGGAGTGCTGTTCGCCCTCGCCGACGGGGTCGCGCTGCAGGTCCTCTCCGACCCCGAGCGCGACCATTCGGGCGCGATCGAGGCCGGGACCGCCGCCGCCCGACATTTGCTGGACCGCTGAGCCTAATTGGACGGTCGTCCAGCGGTCGGTCCGGTGGGGTGGTCACCCCGGCTGTAGCGGTAAGCTCTCGCGCGGGAAGATAGGAGAGAGGGCTCAACCAACCAGTGCGTGATTCCGGCTTCAAGCATGCGTCCATCGACGGTGCCGCCGCGTGAGCAAAACCTCCGACGTAGCTGAGCGTGGCGCCTCCACGCCCGCCCGCCTGCTCGCTGGCCTGGCACTGATAGTCGCCATCGCGGGGTCGGCCGCGCTGCTCCTGAGCGGGGAAAGCGGCTTCAGCTACCGACTGGTGTTCGAGACGGGCGGTCAGCTCGTCACCGGCAACCAAGTTTCGGTCGCGGGACAGCCGATCGGGACGATCGACGACATCGATCTCACCGAGGACTCCCAAGCGGCAATCGACATCACCGTCGATCAGCCACTGCGGGAGGGCACCAGCGCGGTGATCCGGTTGAGCTCGCTCTCGGGTGTCGCCAACCGCTACATCGCCTTGCAGATGGGACCCGACAACGCCCCCGAGATCCCCGACGGGGGAGTGATCACGACCGAGGAGACGACCACGGCCGTCGACCTCGACCAGCTTTTCGACGTCTTCCGCAAGCCCGAGCGCAGGGCGCTACAGAAGTTCATCCAGGGCAACGCCGACGTCTACTCCGGCAAGGGCCGGCTCGCCAACCGCGCCTACAAGTTCTTGAACCCGGCGCTGAGCTCGTCGGAGGCGCTGTTCTCCGAGCTCTCGCGCGACTCGCAGGCGCTGGAGCGGTTCCTGGTCGAGGGTGCCACGGTCTTCGGCGCTATTGCCGACCGTCGCACCCAGCTCACCAGCCTGATCTCAGACGCCAACACCGCCCTCGGCGCGGTCGCCGATCGCAACGTCGATCTCGACCGCTCGCTCAGCCTTCTTCCGGGGGTCCTGCGGCAGGGCAACACCACCTTCGTCAACCTCCGCGCCACCCTCGATGACGTCGATCCCCTGGTCGCTGCCTCCAAACCCGCGACGCGCGATCTGGCGCCGTTCCTGCGCAACCTCCGCGGGGTGGCCGAGAGTGGCAATCCGGTGTTCGACGACCTCGCCAACGTGGTCCGGCGTCCGGGTCCGAGCAATGATCTCGCCGACCTGCTGGTGGACATCGAGAATGCTCAAGACGCCGCCGCTCGAGCGCTACCCGCTGCGATCGACGCGATGGACGAATCCCAGGACGAGATCGCCTTCCTCCGCCCCTACGCGCCGGACCTGTTCGGGTTCCTCGCCGACTTCGGCATCGCCACCTCCTTCTATGACGCCAGCGGCCACTACGCCAGAGTGATGCCGGCCGGATCCAACATCTTCGAGCGCGAGTCCGACGGCGAGCTGGATTCGATCTACAACCAGCCCAATCAGCAGTACGACGCGCTCGACTTCGGCATCTTCCGCCGCTGCCCCGGCGGCGCCACCCAGCCGGCCGCCGATGGCTCCAATCCGTTCCTCGACGACGGCGCCCTCGGCATCGATGACTGCGATCCATCCGACCTCCCGCCCGGCCCATGAGGAGGATCGCGCTGATAGCCGCCGCCACGGTCGCCGTCCTCGGCGGGCTCGTCAACGTCGCCGCCGACGAGGTGGTCGAGGGAGACAAGTACCTGGTCCGCGCCTACTTCGACAATGCCGGGTTCCTGGTCAAAAGCGAGGAGGTGAGGGTTGCGGGGGCGAAGGTCGGAACGATCGCCGAGGTCGACGTCTCCCGCCCGGGAGAGACGGTGACCGAGGAGGGGGAGGCCGTCCCGGGCAAGGCGGTCGCGGTGCTGGAGATCACCGACCCCGCCTTCCAGGACTTCCGCACCGACGCCGCTTGCCTGATCCGACCGCAGTCGCTTTTGGGCGAGAAGTTCGTCGAGTGCGAGCCGACCCAGCCGCGTGCAGCCTCGAGCGAGGCGCCTCCCCCGCTGGAGGTCATTCCCGAGGGCGAGCGCGGCGCCGGTCAGCGCTTTCTCCCGATCGAGAACAACGGCAAGGCGGTCGACCTCGACCTGCTCAACAACATCACCCGCGAGCCCGAGCGGGACCGCTTCCGACTGATCCTAAACGAGCTCGGAGCCGGGCTCGCGGCTCGCGGCAAGACCCTCGGCGAGGTGATCGAGCGCGCCAACCCTGCCCTTCGGGAGACCGACGAGGTACTGAAGATCCTCGCCGATCAAAATCAGGGATTGGCTGACCTCGCGCGCGACTCCGACACGGTCCTGGAGCCGCTCGCTCGCGAGCGGGAGAGTCTCGGCTCGTTCATCCGTAATGCGACCACCACCGCCCGGGCGACCGCCAACGAGCGCGACGCTCTCGAGCAGACATTTCAGGAGCTGCCTCCGGCATTGGACGAGCTGGAGACGACCATGGTTGAGCTGAGCCGGTTCGCCAGGGCGGGGACGCCGCTGGCGCGCGACCTCGGCGAGGCGGCACCCTCGCTCACTCGCGCGACCCGCGAGCTCGGCCCGTTCTCGAAGGCCGGCACCACCGCGCTGACCTCGCTCGGCACCGCCACCGAGACGGTCGGGCCGGATCTGGTCGCCTCCAACCCGTTGCTGCGCGACCTCAGGCGCCTGGCCGAGTCGACCGCTCCGGGCGCCAAGAGCCTCCAGCGCCTGCTCGGCAGCATTCGGCGGACCGGCGGCATCGATCAAGCGATGGCGTTCGTGCTCGGCAGCTCCAACACCTTCAACGGCTACGACGAGTTCGGCCACTTCCTCCGGGCGACGCTGCTGGTCACCAACTGCGTCGACTACCGGATCACCCCGCTTAGCGGATGCGGCGCCAACTGGTCCGGCGCTTCGGCCTCCGCGGCCTCCGCCGGCAGCCCCTCACCCCTCCCGACTCCGGGGATCCTGCGCGGCCCGGACCCCGCCAAGGGCAGCGACGGTGGGGCCGGCGAGTTGGAGGACCAAGGCGGCAAGGGGAGCAAGGGCAAGGGCGGCGAGGCGACCGCGACCGCCAGCGAGATCCAGCCCTCGCTCGATCTGCTCGACTACCTGACGAGGGATGGGGGATGAGGCGCCGCCGGCCACTCGACACGCTGCTGGCGAACCCGACCATCATCGGCGCGATCACCGTGCTGGTGACGACGCTGACGGTGTTTCTTGCCTACAACGCCAACAGCGGCCTGCCGTTCGTCGACACCTACCGGATCGCGGTCGAGGTCCCCAACGCCAACACCTTGGTGCCGGGTAACGACGTCCGCGTCGGTGGCGTCCGGGTGGGCCTGGTGGAGGAGATTACCCCGGTGGCGGAGGAGGACGGCGAGTCCTTCGCCCGACTCTCGCTCAAGCTCGACAAGGTGGTCGAGCCGCTGCCGGTCGACTCCACCGTGATCATCCGCGCCCGCTCGGCGCTTGGGCTCAAGTACCTCGAGGTCAACCGCGGCGACGCCACCACCGGCTACGAGGAGGGCTCGACCATCCCACTGGCCTCGGCCACGCCGGATCCGGTCGAGCTGGATGAGCTGCTCAACACCTTCAACGAGCCCACCAGGGAGGCGATCCGGGTCAACCTGACCGAGTTCGGCAACGCCCTAGCCGGACGCGGCCCCGGCTTGAACGAGGCAATTGGCAGCCTCCGCAGCCTCAGTCCGAGGCTCGAGCGGGTGGCATCGGAGCTGTCGAGCTCCGACACCCAGCTCAGCCGCTTCTTCCGCGCCGCGGGGGCCGCCGCCGCCGAGGTGGCGCCGGTGGCGCAGGCGCAGGCGAACATGTTCATCGCCTTGGACCGCACCTTCGGCGCCTTCGCCGACGTGGCGCCGTCACTGGAGGAGACGATCTCCGAGCAGCCGGCGACCCTGCGCGCCGTCTCCCGGCGGCTGCCGCGAATCCGATCGTTCCTGCGCAACACCCGGGGCTTCTTCGTCGACTTCCAGCCCGGTGCCCGGGCCCTGGCCGACTCGGCCCCGGAGATCGCGTCCGCCCTGGAGGCGGGAACCCCGGCGTTGCGTGGCTCGCCGACGCTCAACCGCCAGCTCTCCCAGACCGCCCGCAGCCTGCGCCGGCTCAACGACGACGCCTCCTCCCGCCAGGGCATCGACTCGCTCACCACCTTCGGCGACGAACTCAGCCCGGCGCTCCGGTTCATCGCCCCGGCCCAGTCGGTCTGCAACTACGCGACGCTGCTGTTCCGCAACGGCGCCAGCCTGTTCAGCCCGGGCAACGATCTCGGCAACTGGCAGCGGTTCATCCTCTTCGACCTGCCACAGGGTCCCGACGCCGAGTCCGGTCCCTCCAGCGCGCCCGCCAACGGCCCCGACACCCCCAACTACCTCCACTCGAACCCCTATCCCAACACCGCCTCCCCCGGCCAGACGCGCGAGTGCGAGGCCGGTAACGAGCCCTACCTAGCCGGCCAGCAGGTGATCGGCAACGTTCCTGGCAACCAGGGCACGACCACCGAGGGGCAGCGATGAGTGAGCGCTCGGAAAAGCGGATCCAGGAGGTCGTCCACAAGGACTACGACGAGCGGGTCTACCACCGTGGCCCAACCGGGATGAGCGCGGCCGTGATCGGCGCGATCGTGGTTGTCATCCTGGCGTCGCTCTCCTACCTGGCCTTCACCAAGTCGATTCCCTTCACCTCTCCCGACTACGAGGTAAGTGCGGTGTTCGAGAACGCGACCACCCTGCGGAAGACCTCGCCGGTTCGGATCGCCGGGATCACCGTCGGCGAGGTGACCGACGTCAGCCTCGACGGCGAGCTCGCCCGGGCCACCTTCTCGGTCGACGAGGACGGCCTGCCGCTGCACTCCGACGCCCAGGTGATCATCCGCCCACGCTTGTTCTTGGAGGGCAACTTCTTCTTGGATCTCGATCCGGGGAGCCCGAGCGCCGAGGTGATTGACGACGGCGGCTCGATCCCCGTCAGCCAGACCGCGACCGCGGTTCAGATCGACGAGATCCTGACCGCGCTGCAGCGACCCGATCGCGAGAACCTCTCACGGACCTTGCGCGGCTACGGATCGGCCCTCGACGACCCACCGACTGCGGCTGAGGATCGGACCCAGGATCCCGATGTGCAGGGCCTCAGCGCCGCCCAGGCCTTGAACAAGTCCTTCGACGACGGCGCGGTGGCCGGTAAGACCACCTCGCAGGTAAACCAGGCCTTGCTCGGCTCCGGTCCCAGGGACCTCTCCCGCTTCATCGAGTCGACCGGGCGGGTGTTCGAGGACCTCGCCATGAGCGAGGCGCAGCTCCGTAGCCTGATCGACAACTTCGCCACCACCGCCGGAGCCTTCGCCGCCGAGCAGGACAGCTTGCGGGCGACGCTCGCCGAGCTGGCACCGACCCTGGAGCAGGCCGAGCCCTCGCTGCGCCTTTTGAATACCACCTTCCCGCCCCTGCGCGGCTTCTCCCGGGCGCTGGTGCCGGGCGTGCGCCAGCTCCCGGCGACGATCGAGGCCGGCAATCCCTGGCTGCGGCAGGCCAACCTCCTGTTGGAGCCGGATGAGCTCGGGGGCCTCGCCAAGGACCTCGGCGAGCTGACCCCTCCGACCGCCGAGGCCACCAACGCCCTGGCCGGGATGCTGCCTCAGTTGAGGTTGACAAGCCTCTGCGTCGACAAGGTGCTGGCTCCCTCGGGAGACCTGGTGATACAGGACGACTTCTCGACCGGCGTCTCCAATTACAAGGAGTTCTTCTACGGCGCCGCCAGCCAGTCGGGCGAGGGCGGCAACTTCGATGGCAACGGCCCCTACCTGCGAGTGCTCGCCGGCGGCGATGCCGTCCGCGCGCAGGCTCCCAATCCGCGCGGCGGCTTCCTCAACGAAACCCTGTTCGCGGACACGATCTCCCCGCCGATCGGCAGCCAGCCGCTCAAGCCCGACTCGGCTCCGCCGGTGCGCACCGACGTCGATTGCCACACCAACGACCTACCCGACGTCAATGGACCCCGCGGCGCCTCCGGCGCCCCGACCCCGGCGGTGGCGCCGTGAGGGTCGCACTGAGGCGATACAGCCGGGACTTCGCCGCGCTATTGGTGCTGATCGCGGTCGGCCTGCTGGTCGGTTGGGTGATCCTCAACAACCAGCGCGCCACCTTCCCCGAGTGGGTGCCATTGATCGGGACCGAAAAGTTCGAGCTTCAGGCAGATTTCCAGACCGCCCAAGCGGTCACCCCCGGTCAGGGCCAGACGGTCAACCTCTCCGGGGTCAAGATCGGCGACGTCAGCGCGGTCGAGCTGGTCGACGGAGTCGCCCGGGTCTCAATGGACCTGCAGCCCGAGCTCGCCGACCTGATCCACCCCGACGCGACCGCGCTGCTGCGCCCGCGTACCGGCCTCCAGGACATGACGGTCGAGATCGAGCCGGGCACGGGTAGCGAATCGATCGAGGAGGGCTCGACGATCGCGCTCGCAAACACCTTGCCGAACGTCAACCTAGACCAGATCCTCCAGTCCCTGGACGGCGACACCCGCGCCTACCTGAAGCTGCTTTTGGCGGCGGGCTCGGAGGCCTTCGATGACGGTCGTGACCGCGAGCTCTCGCAGGTCCTCCGCAGGCTGCAGCCGACGACGCGGGACCTCGCCCGAATCAACTCGGCCCTGGCCAAGCGGCGGGAGAGCCTGCGCCGGATCATCACCAACTTCAAGCTGGTCGCCGAGGAGCTGAGTGGCGACGACGTCGATCTGGCCGGGTTCGTCGACGCCTCCAACGCGGCGCTGGGCGCCTTCGCCGACCAAGAGCAGTCCCTGCGAGCGACCCTGCGCGGCCTCCCCGGGGCCCTGCGGGAGACGCGCGGGGCGCTGGTCTCCTCCGATCGCCTCTCGAGGGAGCTGGAGCCGGCATTGCGCCGGTTGATCCCCTCGGCCGAGGCGCTGGCCCCCGCACTGCGGGAGACGCGCCCGTTCTTCGAGCAGACGTTGGCGCCGGTTCGAGATCAGATCAGGCCGTTCACTCGGGAGGTGAGGCCGCCGATCAACACCCTCAACCGGCTGGCCGAGCCGCTGCAGGAGGCCTCCGAGGGCCTCGAGGGCGGGTTGACGGAGCTCAATTTTCTCCTCAACGCGCTCACCTACAATCCGCCCGGGGGCGAGGAGGGCTACCTCTTCTACCTCTCATGGCTCAACCACAACACCAACAGCCTGTTCCTGCTCCAGGACGGGATGGGTCCGATCCGCCGCGGCCTGGTGATGCTCTCCTGCCAGACCGCCAATCTTGCCGACGGCGTCACCGCGACCCGGCCGTTCCTGAAGACCAGCCAGGAGATCACCCGGGTGCCGCTTGCGCCTGAGATCTGCCCGGCCGACGCGCCGATCAGCCCGATCAAGGGAGAGGACTCCGGCAAGGGGAGCGGTGAGGAGAGCGACGGCGACGGAGCCGAGGATGCCGAAGGTGACGCCGATAGCGGCGAGACCTCCAGTCCGGACGATGAGGCGGGCGGGTCCAAAGACGCCGGCGAGGGCGCTGCCGACGCCGACTCCGGCGCGCTCGAGCCGCCCGCCGGCGACCGGGCCATCGAGGGGGAGGACGGCTGATGCAAAAGCAAGCTCCGACATTGGGCAGGATCGCGATCGCCGTCGGCTTCGCCATGTCTTGCTTCGGCCTGCTTCTGTTCCTCTGGGTCGCCTTCGGCGGACCGGTGCCGCTGAAGCCGAAGGACTACAGCGTCACGGTCGAGTTCGACGAGGCGACCCAGCTCGCGGTCGAATCCGACATCCGCATCTCCGGGGTCAGCGTCGGCAAGGTCAAGGAGATCGAGCTCTCCGACGACGGCCTCGCCGAGGCCACGCTCCAGATCGAGTCGCGCTTCGCCCCCATCCCCGTCGACTCCAAGGCGACCCTGCGGCAGAAGACCCTGCTGGGGGAGACCTACGTCGAGCTGACCCCGGGGGACGCCACCGGCCCGAGCCTCCCCGAGGAGGGCAGCCTCCCGCGGGCACAGGTGGCGGAGTCGGTCCAGCTCGACGAGATCTTCCGCGCCTTCGATCCGAAGACGAGGGTCGCCTTCCGCGATTGGATGCAGAATGCCGCGGTCGCCTTCCGCGGAAGAGGCGAGGATCTCAACGCGGCGCTCGGCAACCTGACCCCGTTCGCCGCCCGTGCAGATGACCTGCTGCGCATCCTCGACGGCCAGAGCAACGCCGTCGGCCAGCTCATCCGCGACGGCGGCGCCACCTTCGATGCGCTGAGCGAACGAGAGGGAGCTCTGCGCGGGCTGATCACCAACTCCGAGACGGTCTTCTCCACCACCGCTCGCCGCGACGAGCAGCTACGGCAGACCTTCCAGATCCTGCCGACCTTCCTGCGTGAGTCGCGGCAGACGCTCGTCCGGCTGGACGAGTTCTCGGGGGACACCAACCCGCTGATCACCCAGCTACGCCCCTCGATCCGTGAGCTCAGTGGGACGCTGGTGGCCCTGGAGACGCTGGCTCCGCGCCTGGAGCGGTTCTTCGACGGGCTGCAGGTGGTCAACCGCCGCGCCCCGGCCGGCTTCGGCGCCCTCCAGACCCTGCTCGACGACGATCTGCCGCCGGTGCTGACCAGGGTGACGCCGTTCATGGGTGAGCTGGTTCCGGTGGTCCAGGCGCTGCGAGCCTACCGCCGCGAGGTCACCTCGTTCCTGGCGAACACCTCCTCGGCGCTGAACGCGTTCAACGTCGACGTCTCGCAGGGCAAGCAGGTCAAGTACTTTCGCTCGACCGCGCCGCTGAGTCCCGAGGCGATCGCCTCCTACGGCGGCCGCCTGACGACCAACCGCAACAATCCCTACGTCAGGCCGGGTGGCTATTCACAGCTTGACCAGACGCTCGACTCGTTCATCACCCAGCACTGCGACGGGAGCGGCGGCGGGCTCAACGCCATCCTCGACCCCGCCAGCGCGGACGATCTTCCGGAGGGCCTGTTCGACCGGATCCAGCTCTACGCCTTCGGCGGCGAGCAGAGCAGCGACCAGATCCCAGCGCCACCGTGCGATCAGGCCGCGCCGCAGCCGTCGATCGGCGGTGAGCCATCGGAGCGGACGATCTTCCCGCACGTCAACGACCTGCCCTGATCCCGGACGGCTGGCGCAGGCGGGTCGGGCGGGCGGGTCGAAGAGCCGGGTGGCTGCGGTCATCCCGCTCCAAGCGGAACTTTCCGGGCTGTGCGGGGTTATGATGAAGGCACCACTACGACTTGCGAGGCTCGGCCGGTTCGGGCGGGCTCGCCATATGCATAGGAGAGATTGAATGCGCAAATTCCGCTTTATCGTCGCCGGGCTCATCTTGAGCCTCGCGGTAGGCGTCGCCGGGGCATGGGCCACCGGTACCGACACCAATGGCACCGTCAACCAGTCGATCACGCTCAAGGTCAAGAAGACCACGCTCCCCAACAAGGGCAAGGGCAAGGGCATCCTGCTGGGTACCAAGGTGGTCGCCGAGAACGCCAACGAGCCGGGCAACGTCCCCGACCCCGCCGAGCGGGTCGTTCTCAACTACGACGATGGGTTCAGTATCAACGGCAAGAAGTTCCCCAAGTGCAAGAAGGACCTCGAGGGCACGACCGATCAGCAGGCGCAGAGAAACAAGGTCTGCGGCAAGGCCCAGGTCGGCGAGGGAAGCGCAACCGTGCTGCTCCCGAATGCAAGTGGTGGCGCGACCCAGGTCGCTGCGGTGGTGACCGCCTTCAACGGTCCCAAGTCGCAAGCATCGAACGGGGCCAAGGGTCAGGGGTTCATCCTCCACACCTACCTGCCTGACTTCGGGTTGACGACGATTCTCCCCGGAGTCATCTCGGGCTCGAAGCTCGGGGGGGGTGACTTCGGCCAAGCGCTCAACGTCGACGTGCCGCCGCTCGCCGGAGGCGCCGGAGGCATCGAGACCTTCCAGGCCAACATCAAGGCCAGGATCTTCAAGAGGATTAAGGGTAAGCGGAAGCGCTTCGACTACGTCACCGGTAAGTGCAACGAGAAGACCCTCGACGTCAGTGGCAAGTTCGAGTACCAGAACTCGCCGAACATCATTGTCGCTGACTCGGTCGTGTGCACCAGGAAGAAGTAGAAGTAGTCACTTCTCGAGTCTCCGGTCGCTTCGAGCGACCACCGAAAGGGCGGCCTCCGGGCCGCCCTTTCTGTTGCGGCTTCCCCGGCGGCCAGGCGAGAAGCTCGGGACGCGGCCCTGGTCAGCTATCGAGCCACTCGGCGATCCGCTCGCCGATCTTCTCGCCCTGGTCCTCCTGGAGGAAGTGGGAGGCGTCCTTGATCAGCTCCGGCTCGGGCCAGCCCATGTTCTCGGCCATCTTCTGACCGATGGCGGGGGTGAGGATCGGATCCTCGGCCGCCCACAGCATCAGCACCGGCCGGTCGGAGTCGGCCATTGCCTCGGCGGTGCGCATCCCGGCGTCGGCTCCCTCGTCGTCGGGAGAGGTGGGGACGAGCAGTGGGAACGCCCGGGCGCCAGCCTTGGCCTCCGCCTCCGGGAAGGGCGCGTCGTAGGCAGCCAGCACCTCATCGGAGGGCTCGCCGGCGCAGGCCCCGCCGACCAGCATCGAGATCGGCAGGTCCTCGGTACGCTCGACGAAGTTGCGGAAGGTGATCCAGGCGTCGCTCATCTTCTGGCGGCCGTGAAAGACGCCGGTGTCCATCACCACCAACCGGGCGCACATCTCCGGGTGCTCGGCGGCGATCCGCATCCCGATCGGCCCGCCCCAGTCCTGGACGACGAAGGTGGCGTTGGCGACTTCGAGCTCGCTCAGCAGGGCGACCATCGACTCGGTGAAGCGATCGTAGCTATACCAGTCGAAGTCGGTGGGCTTGTCGGAGCGACCGAAGCCCGGATAGTCGGGGGCGATGCAGCGGTGGCCCGCGTCGAGCAGCGGCGGCATCACCTTGCGGTAGAGGAACGACCAGGTCGGCTCACCGTGGAAGAGGACCACGGGCTCGCCCTCGCCCTCGTCGATCCGGGCGAGCCGCAGCTCCTCCCACTCGGTATAGCGCGGCTCCCAGGGAAAGTCTGGCAACCCCTCAAAGCGCTCGTCGGGGGTGCGGAAGTAGTCGGTCACCTGTTCTCCTCGGTCGCTGCTGGGGTCAGACAACCTATTTCCGCGCGTGCGGTCAGCCAAACATGCGCTGCATCCGCAAGAGGTCGCGGACCCCGCCGGAGAGCTTCAGCCGGCGCTGCAGCAGCGCCATCGGCGGCGCCAGCTCGCCCTTGGCGAGGCTGATGAAGTCCGGCCAGCTCGACTGGACGGTGACATCAGCGGTGGGATCGACGCCGGGCTCGGCTCGGGTGGAACCGTTGTCGACAACCACCCGCCATGGGTTGGCGTCATCGAACTTCCACTGCACCGTGAACGGGCTGCCGTTGACCCGCGAGCTGTCGATCGAGCGCGCCACCAGGCCGAAGTAGAGCTCCTGGGTGCGCTCGGAGGTATCCACCCTGGAGGGAGGCAGTGGCTCGCCGATGACGCCGGAATGCACCAGCTCGATCACCTGCTCGGCTCGTGCCCTCGGGGAGAGGCTCATGTCCATCGGAAAGACGCCCGGTGCGTGATCTTCCATCGGCCAGCCGATCGCTCGCCACTTCTGCTCGACCGCCTGCATACCCCACTCGCTGATGTCCTCCAGCTCGAAGCCGTAGCAGCGGGTGTAGTCCCGGTCCCAGTTGGGCGGGATGAAGACCGAGGAGACCCACGGCATCACCTCGCCGAGTAGCTCGTCGATCGCTTCCCTGCATTCGTCGGTCTCCCGGATCAGCTCGCTCAGCACCTTGACTCCGAAGCCGATGTGGCGTTGCTCATCGCGGGAGACGTTCTCCATCCCGGCGCTGAAGCCGGGCATGCTGCCTGAGCGGATGAAGAAGTCCTCGATGTAGTGCTGACCCGGCTGGGCCATGGTCGCCTCAACGATCAGGTGGTAGAGGGTGATCGCCTGAGCGAACTTGGGCAGCGAGCGATCCGAGCGCAGCTCGACGGCCATCCGGTCGAGCCGCTCGAACACCTTGCGGTAGCCCCAGCCGAGCTGGCTCTCGGTAAAGGCCAGGGTCTCGGCGACGGTGTCGCCGGCGCCGATCACCTCGCTGAAGAAACGGTGGAAGAAGACCGCGTGGCGGGCCTCGTCGACCTGCTGGGTGGTGAGAAAGTACTTCTGCTCCTCGGTCGGGGCGGCGTCGATATAGGGGGAGAGGTTGTCGGCGACCGAGTCCTCGCCAAAGAAGAACATTGAGTAGATCCACATCGCCGAGCGCCTCTGCATCTCGGTGAGTCCGTCCCAGCCGGCGCGGTCGGCGCTGAAGTCGATGTCCATCGCTGACCAGTTGTTGCGCTCCCAGCGCGTGTATAGATCGGTGTAGGTGATCCGGTCGGTCAGGTTCTGCTCGGCAACTGACATTGGTCCTCCCTCGTTTCTGGGCTCGCTGGACCGAGCATATTCCAAAACTGGCTGGCTAGCCAGTCGCGCCGGCTCAGCCGTCGAACAGGATCGCTTGGCGCGCGGCCTCCCCGGCGGCGAGCCGGTCGAACCCCTCGTTGATCTGCTCCAAAGGCAGCGTGTGGGTGAGTAGCCGGTCGACCGGGAGCTTCCCGGCGAGGTAGAGCGAGACGAATCGCGGAATGTCGATCGCCGGAACGCATGAGCCCAGGTAGGAGCCTCGCAGCACTCGCTCCTCCGCTACCAGGCTGACCGCGGAGAGCTCGAGCATCTGGCTCGGATGGGGGAGGCCGACGGTGACGGTGGTCCCGCCCCGCCGGGTGGCGGCGTAGGCGTCGCCGAGCACGGCGGCGCTGCCTACCGTCTCGATCGCGTGGTCGACCCCGCCTCCGGTCAACTTGCGAACCTCCTCGACCGCGTCGGGGGAGGCGGCCACGGTTTCGGTCGCGCCCAGCTCGCGGGCGAGTTCGAGCTTGTCGGCGACCAGGTCGATCCCGATGATTCGCTCGGCGCCGGCGAGCTTTGCTCCCATTAGCGACGCCAGGCCGACGCCGCCGAGGCCGAAGATGGCGACGCTCTCCCCGGGGGCGACGCGCGCGCTCCGGACCGCGGCACCGACACCGGTGAGCACCGCGCAGCCGAACAGCGCCGCCACCTCGAACGGCAGCTCGGGATCGACCCGGACGGCGCTGCGCTGGCTGCAGACGATGTGATCGCTGAAGGCGGAGACCCCGAGGTGGTGGTGGATGGGCCGGCCGCCGCCGTCGGGGGCGCCGCTCCCGCCCGGGCCGCCGTCGGAGCTCCCGCCCTCGCCCGGCGCACCGCCCCGGGCGTCGGAGAGTCGGATCCCACCCGAGAGCAGCGTCCCGGCGGCGTTGGCCTCGGCACCGGGCTCGCACAGCGCGGCCCGCCCCCGGCGACACGGGTCGCAGTCTCCGCAGGCCGGAACGAAGGCCAGCACGACGTGATCACCGACCGCCAGGGAATCAACGCCCTCGCCGAGCTCGACTACCTCTCCCGCCGCTTCGTGGCCGAGGGCCATCGGCATCACCCGTGGGCGCGAGCCGTCGACGACCGAGAGATCGGAATGGCAGATCCCCGCCGCTCCGACCTTGATCAGGATCTCGCCGCGGCCGGGCGGGTCGAGCTCGAGTCCGCGGATCTCGAGCGGTTGGGAGTCGGCGTAGGGAGTGGGCAATCCCATCTCGGCGAGTACGGCTGAGCGGACCTTCACGCTGCTACCTCGACTCGCTCGAGCGCGGTGCGGATGCCGCTCGGGATTGCGGTTGGTTTGCGGTCCGGTGCGTTGACGAAGACGTGGACGAACCAACCCTCCGCCGCCGCATCGTCGGTGCCCCGCTCGAAGATGCCGATCTCGTAGCGAACGCTTGAGTTGCCGAGGTGGGCGACCCGGAGGCCGGCGTCGATGGAGCCGGGAAAGCTGATGGCGGCGTTGTAGTTGCAGTGGGATTCGACGCACAACCCGATCGTCGATTGGTCGCTGATGTCGAGCCCACCTTCGGTGATCAGCCAATGGTTGATGACGGTGTCGAAGTAGCCGTAGTACTCGACGTTGTTGACGTGTCCGTAGACGTCGTTGTCGTTCCAGCGGGTCTGGATCGGGAGGAAGTGGGGGTAGTCGGCACGCCTGGCGGGTCGGTCGCTCACGGGGGGACCGTATCGCGCGCGGGG